>CALIIG010000061.1 GCA_938018155.1 uncultured Prevotella sp. | reverse complement strand
CCTGATGCGTTGCCAGTATAAGCACCTCGGCTATCTGTACGTGTTCTGGTGCCGACGCTGCGTAAAAGGCCACGTCGGCTATATCATTTGCCGTCAGCGGCTTGATGCCTTTATACACCGCTGCCGCCCTTTGGGTGTCGCCATGAAAGCGCACATTGCTGAAATTGGTTTCAACAAGCCCCGGTTTCAGGTTCGTCACGCGCACGGCAGTGTGGGCTACATCTATGCGCAGTCCGTCGCTCAGGGCCTTTACGGCAGCCTTGGTAGCGCAGTAAACATTGCCTCCGGCGTATGCCGCATCGCCCGCCACGCTTCCGATGTTAATCACATGACCGTGGTTCCGGCGTACCATTTCGGGCACGACAAGGCGCGTCATGGTGAGCAATCCCTTAATGTTGGTGTCAATCATACGGTCCCAGTCGTCGGGATTACCTTCATATTCGGGTTCCAGCCCCTGCGCCAGCCCTGCGTTGTTAATCAGTACGTCGATGGGCTTCCAGTCGGCATGAATGCGCGTTACGGCTAACTGGGCCTGCTCGCGGTTGCGTATATCCACGCACATGGGCATTACCTCGCCGGGCAGTTCCAGGCCCAGCTCTGTCAGTTTTTCCTTGTTGCGTCCCATGGCTACGACGCGATAGCCTCCCTCGCAGAACTTGCGGGCGCATGCCCTGCCTATGCCGCTTGTGGCGCCTGTTATCAAAACTGTTTTCATACCTTTTATATTTTATGTGTGATTTGTGGCGTGTTCCATAACGGTAAAGGTAGGAAAAGATTTTTAAAATTAAAAGATTAAAAAATTAAAGAATTAAAAAGAAGGGGATTTCAGGATTAAAGAATTGAAGGGTTGAGGAATTAAGAAGGAGCGGAGGAGAGGATATGATGGGTGGAAAGGGGCAATAGGTTAGGGCGAATACGGCAGAATGGGAGAGGTGATATTCGGTGTTCTTTCGGCCATTGTTCGCTGACGATTATCGTGCGGCGGATGCCGTACGGGTTTCGTGGCGGCCGTGGTACCCGTCTTGCGACGGTCGCCGCACGCGCGTATGGCGGCCGCCGAACATCAACCATAAGCCTTGCTTTGTATGCACAGACATACACAACGCTGAACTCAAACAGGTGAAAAGTCTGTGTCCTAAGCGGCTATATGTTCTGCTACATATATGTAAAGCGGGACACAAACCAATGTGTGGCCTGTGCCCCGCCTGCTGTGGGGGCGTTGAAAAATTGCGAAAGGGTTTTGGCTTGCCTACCTCCGTCCCGTGTGTTTCCGGAGGCATCAGCCCGTCCCGCTCCGTTTACATCTTCCGGATGAAGTCGCGGGCCTGCTCGTCTTTCACCTTGTTGGCCCTCAGTATCTCAGGCAGACGGCCGCAATTTCTGCGGAAAGTGTTCACCAGTTCGTTAAAGCGGGCGGGATAATAACGCAGGTTTTCGGCCAGCGAACCCATGGGGCCGAGGTCTTCATTCAGCACAATGCCGGCGTCGGCATACTTCAGAGCCTCGATATTGCGCGTGGCATGGCGCATCATTGCCAGCAGTCCGTCGTCAACCGCAGCGGCGTCTTTCGGGTAGGTTATGACGATGGTCTTCTCCGTGTTACAGCTGGTCTCGGGCACATCCACCACAAGGGCCAGCTCGTCACCGGCATAATGCCAGGCCGCTTCCTGCCCGTTCACCGTTACCTGTGCGGGTGCTGCCGAAGCCATAACCTTGACAGCGAACTTGCGGTTGGCCGGCATGTCGGGATAAGAACCCTTGCGGGCACCAATCTTCACGGTGAGCACGTTGCCCTCGCGCTTCGAAGAGAGCTCGGTTGTAGCGAAGTTTTGTTCGTAATCTTTGTCGTTGCCGTTGTCCTCATACATGCTGAAGCGGCCTTCCTTCCCTGGGTAAACGGTAACGCTGACGGGATAATCGTTGCCCCGAAGGTTCTTGACGTGGTCGTAAAGAGGAAGTATGCTGCCTGCTTTCACGTAAAGGGGATACTCGTCTAACTGAAAGCGACGTTCCACAGTCTGGCCTCCTTTAAGTGTCGTTCCGGTCTGAACCTCATACCAGTCGTTGCCGGCGGGCAGCCATACCTTTTGTGTCGAGATACCGTTATCGGCCGGGCTGGTGATAGGATACACCAGCATGTTGTCGCCAAACATGTATTCGTTCTTGTTCGTATAGGCTTCTTCGTTGTCGGGATAGTCGTAATACATCGGCCTGCACAGCGAAATGGCATCATCGTGCGTCTTGCGGGCCATGGCGTAAATGTAGGGAGCCATCTGGTAGCGTTGCAGAATGATATTGCGAAGAATGTTGAAATGCGTGGCATCAAAGCCCCAGGGTTCTTTCTTCAATGTCGCACTCTTCGTGGAATGCGTGCGTAAAACCGGACTGAGTGCACCGAATTGCATCCACCTTACATACATCTCGGGGTCGATATTGTCAGCAAACATGTGGCCTCCGATATCGTGACTCCAGAATCCGTACAGCACATTTGACGCGGTAGAATTGAAGTAAGGCTGGAACTCTAACGACTTCCAGCTGATGTAAGTATCGCCTGAAAAGCCTATCTGATAACGGTGATTGCCGAGCCCTCCCCAGCGATGGTAGAGCATAGGACGTGTGTTTCGGTTTCGCAACATGTCCGTAAAGACACAGTAATTCAGCCACCATGTGTTGCTCAATCCTTTCATTTTGCTGTCGAATGGCGTCTGTTGCCAGTCGAGCCACCAAAAGTCAACGCCCATCTTTTCGAGCGGACGAAGTTGCGTGTTGAACCATGCGGTCATGAATTTCTTGTCGCTGGCCTGCCAGGGTATGTCCTTTTTCGAAGCCGGATCTATACCCAGGGACGTCGCCATTTCAGGGTAATGCTCTTCGTATGCTTTAATACCGTCGGCGGGATGCAGATTGAATGTAATCTGCAAATCGTTCTGTTTGAGCCAGCCGAGAAAGCGTGAAGGGTCGGGGAAAAGCCTGCGGTTGAAGGTATATCCCGTCCATCCGCCTCGCCCCGGCTCGGTGTAATGCCAGTCCATATCGATGACGAGCACGTCGAGTGGTATGTCAAAGGTCTTGAAATTATCAACTAATGTGCGCAGCTCGTGGTCGGAATATGACCAGTAACGCGACCACCAGTAGCCGAAAGCATAACGTGGAGGCAGCGGAACTTTTCCGGCAAAGGTGGTAAAATCTTTCAGAGCCTGGTTGTAATTGTGCCCATAGGCAAGGAAATACCAGTCCTGTGTGTTCCCCTTTTCCGGTCTTTCCATGGCCCAAGGCCACTCAGAATGGTCGAAGAGAAGGCCGTCGGAGTCGTCAATAAACGTCCATCCGTTGCGCGAAAGCAGACCGTTTTCTATGGGCATAGGCTTCTTTTCGTCGCCATCGAACAGGCCGCCGTTGTAGCGATCAAGGGTGCGATAGGTTCCTAAAAGGTTCTTGTCGTCCTTCTTCCCGGGGTGCCAGATGAAGGGAATACGGGCTCCTTTGGCCGACGTAATGGTGAGATTGCGGTCTGAAAACTTCCCCGTGCCCTTCAGATAAGTAAGTTTTAAGGCCGATGTTGTTATCTCAACCTTCTTGCTTCCGTTCTTACACGTGTACCTTACCTGTGGGTAAGTGCGGTTGACGGCGACGAAAGACTTGTCGTTTACAAACGTACCGTCGGGGACATACTCCAGCCGAAGGGCACCCTCGCTGATCATTGTGATGCGCACTTGCTTGTCTTGATAGGCCACGTTTCCCTGCGCAAAGGTGCGCGTGGACAGCAGAATGCATACTGCAGAAAGAAGTAATTTGTTTTTAGGTTTCATGTTTTGGGATTAAATGATGAGCAATATTTTCAGTTGTTATAGACAATATTTATAGTCGATATGGGCAGAGTTAGCAATTATTATGGGCGGAGCTTGCAATAGCTAAGAGCGGTTTTTGCAGTTAATATGAACGGAGCTGGCAGTTGATATCTATTCATACGTCTTGAATTTATCAAATTCTGACTTCAGCTCTTTGACCTCTTTTGGATCGGATAATTTCTCAATGTCCTGAAGAACACGTTTTAAACTGGGGTATCCTACAACCTCGTCGGCTCCTCCAAATATAATGCTTTCAATATGATTCTGCCCATCTGACGGGAAATGATAGATGTAATGCAGGAACGTTGCAGGGTGTTTGAGATACAAATCAGCCAGCCGTGTGTCGGCATCCTCAGAGAAACATCCGTCGGTAAAGGCGTAAAGATTGTTCCATTCGTTCAGTGTGGCTTCGCTTAAAGGGGCTTTTTCCAGACGGTTAAAAAGCTTTTCCCACTCCGTGTCAAGCTCTGGGTCGAGCAGATTCTGGTCAGGGAGCTTTACCCTTTTGCCGTGTACGAGAATTGTTTTATACGGAATCAGTCGCTCTGCAGCCTCTGCATATTCGTTGATTCCCTTTAAAACCAGTGTGTCTTTGCTAAAAGAAAACGTTATGTTTTTGAATATTTTGTGTGTTTTCTCATTGTAAATGGTAATGGTATTGCCTTTTATCTTATACGTATAACGGTAGGCAAAGTCGTTGTTAAGCCAGCAAAACGAGTCGGCAAAGGCAATACGACAAGGCTCATAACCCCGTCCTTCATACCACGCTCCCTGTATTTTGTCGGTAGTTGTAGCTTGTGTGGCCGGCACTTTATGACTAACAGGAGAAGACAGATGGCGGTCGGGCTTGCAACTTACCGAAACCATCAGCAAGGATATATCTGCAAAAAGCATGAGGAATTTCCCCTTAAAAAGTGAGGATACGGGTTTTCTCATAGTTGTTATCAATTGCTTTTGTCAATAAATTTAGTTGTCGGCTTCTGACGTTTGGGCAAAACTTACAGGCAGACTCTCCTTATTTAAATAGAACACTCTGGCGCGAATGGTGGCGTTTGCGGGCACGGCGACAGGCTCTGTCCATCGTTCTGACGCCGTCGTTGGCTCGCTTCCGTCAAGCGTATAGCGCAGTGTAGCCCCTTCAATCCTGCTGTTGAGGAAGAGCTTGCCGTCGCGAACGGTAATCCCTGGCGGCATCAAATGGAAGTTAATACCCTTATGAGCGAGCCACGGCATTTCGGCAAGGGCTATCCATTTGTAAAAACCGTTCAGGTCGGCATTGAATGCTTGCCGTTCCTTTTCGCCGTGCATGGTTTCCCATTCCGATTGGGCGTTCCAGCCTCTTTCGGCCATTCCCAGCATCTTCGGGAAGATATAATACTCGAACCACGATGCACTGCGCAGTGTTTCAGAGAATAATTGTGTCTGTACACCGATGATATTTGCCCGTCCTTCTTCGGTAAGCGTAATGCGACCCTGCTCAAGACTGTCAAGATTCATGCGCTCACCTTTTATATTTGTGCGCGCCGAACGGTAAACGTTATAGGGCAGCAGTGAGAAGCTTTTGTGCTCATCGAGATATCCTCCCCACATATGGCCGCGGTCATGATATAGCGGAGTGTAGGCAAAATCAATGTACAGGTTGTTTGCGTTGCCCAAAATGACGGGATAACCCTTATTGGCAATGGTGTAGGGTAGCTCACCACGGGTCGACGTTGGGTCAGCACTCCACACGTAAATAGCACCTGTATTGTTGCGGATAATGCTGTCTTCGGCCTCGTTATGTTCCATGGCCATTTCCTGCCAACCGCATAATTTAATACCCTTTGTTTTGAGCCAGCGGGCCATTCGTGCAAAATAACAGCCGTGAAGACTGGCTGCCGACCCGAGCTTTTCGCTTTCAACGAGTTGTCTTGCCGCCGGAGAGCCGGTCCATGCATTGCTTGCAACTTCGTCTCCTCCAAGGTGAATGGCGTTCAGTTTCAGGCCTGCTTCTGCATACATTTGGCTTATTTCGCCAATAACTTTCTCCATAAACCGGTAGGTAGAAGGCAAGGCCGGGTTCAGGTCTTCGTCGTCATAGGCGGCAGGTTTAGAGCGTCGGAGCGTGTCGTTAAGGTCGGTAAGCAGATACTCGCGGGCCTTTTCAGGATTGCTTTCCTTATATTTATTATAGCGTGCCAGCATGGATTTGCAGGCGGCACGGCAATGACCGGGCGACTCTATCTCCGGCAATATGGTGACATGCCGCTGTGCAGCATAGCGGAGCAGGCTGATAAACTCGGCCCTCGAAATAAATCCCGTGCCTACACTGCGATGTTTACTGTCGAAACCTCCGCCGTAAGCAGGGTAAAGGCACTGCTGTTCGTCAGTGGTATAACCGCGCCGTGCTCCTACCTCTGTTAGCTCTTTCAAACCGGGTATTTGCAGTCGCCACCCCTCATCATCGGCAAAATGCAATTGCAAAAGGTTGATTTTATATGCCGACAGTGCATCAATCAGCTTGCGAATATCACGTACGGGGATGAAGTTTCGGGCTATATCGAGCAGTAATCCGCGATATTTAAGGTCGGGATAATCGGTGATAAACATCGGCTCTAACGCCTTTTGTCCCCCGTCTTTCTTCAGTAATGAGAGCAGGGTTTGCGTGCCGTTGAACACGCCGTGCGCCGTTTCGGCGGTGACAACAATGCTGTTTGCCCTTACTTCAATGGTGTATTGCTCTGCATGTTGCAGTGGTGTCAGGTTGCCTTTGAGCTTATTAAGCAGGAGGAATATGCTTGCAGGGGCATGTTTCTTAACCGTTATGCCAAATAGCTTACTGAGGTTATCCTTGAGCATGGCGGCTTCAGGCTGAAGACTTTTGTCAGCGTTTACGCTTACTCCGTTGCTCAAATCAGCACCCAAAATATTGATAAGCATAAGCATATCTTTCACCGTTGGCATACTGTGCATGGCTTCTCCCTGCGCCTTGCCAACCTCTTCGTTGTGCTTAAACGTGCTGTCGGCAAACACAGTCTCCTGTTGTAACTGTCCCTTCGGCTCCATAATGGTAAGCTCTACCGCCACAGGCTTGTGCCTTTTACCGCCTCGCGTGCTGACGAAGAAAGGCTCTTCGGGTGTCCATGACACGTTAGGCACGGGACGGTTCGTCTGGTAAAACACCTTCAGTTCGTCGCCGGCCTTCAGCGGTTTAAACATTGGGGTGGGTGCAATACGAAAGTAATTGCGGTTAATGGTGGTGATAGCTATCTGGTTGGTTTCAATTTTCGAAGCTGTCCGCGGCAGCTGATTGTAGTAGATACACCAGTCAGCCTGCAGCGTTTCTGGCGATATATTTTTGATTGTAAAGCAGTTGCGCCATGTGCCTTCGGCTGTCGGGCCAAGATTTTGCCACGTTAAGCAGACGGGAGCCTGACGCCGTGCCAGTGCCATTGTGCTTGCTGTGAGCAGGGAAATTGCCATAAGAATAGTCTTAAAATTCATATAAGGCAGGAAAGACATTGAATAGTTAATATGCGACAAAGATAATATTTTTTTAAGAAAATTGCCTTTTTATGAAGCAACGTTGTTAGAATTTATATATATTTGAGGCGTATAAACTATAAACCTAAACCATATTTAAAAGAAAGGACAAGCTATGAAGATTGGAGTTCCTAAAGAAATTAAACAGGGAGAATGTCGGGTTGGTATGACGCCGGCAGGAGTTTCGGAGCTTATTAAGCACGGTCACACGGTATTTGTACAGCAGACAGCGGGTGAGATGAGCGGGTTTAAAGACGACGAATACCTACGGGTAGGAGCCGTAATTCTGCCCACGATGGAGGACGTTTATGCCACGTCCGACATGATTATTAAGGTGAAAGAACCCATTGAACCAGAGTATTCGCTCATACGTAAGGGGCAGCTGGTTTATACTTACTTTCATTTTGCCAGCGACCGTCCGCTTACAGAGGCCATGATTAAGAGCGGTGCCGTGTGTCTTGCATACGAAACTGTAGAAACCTCTACACGCTCTTTGCCGCTGCTTGTGCCCATGAGCGAAGTGGCAGGACGTATGGCTGCCCTCAACGGCGCGTTTTATTTGCAGAAGACCAAGGGCGGCAGCGGCAAGCTGATAGGCGGTGTTCCGGGTGTAAAACCGGTGCGCGTGCTGGTGCTTGGCGGTGGTACGGTAGGCGAAGCAGCGGCCAGAATGGCGGCCGGTATGGGCGCAGAAGTAACCATTACCGACATTTCGCTGCCACGTTTACGCCAGCTCGACATTGAACTTCCGGCCAATGTGCATACGCTTTATTCAACAGAGCACAACATTCGCCAGTCGCTTCCGCATACCGATATTGTCATTGGTAGCGTGCTTGTGCCGGGCGACAAGGCTCCCCATCTGATTAATCGTGACATGCTTAAGCTCATGCAGCCGGGCAGTGTATTGGTTGATGTGGCTATCGATCAGGGAGGATGCTTTGAAACTTCTCACCCTACGACCCATGCTGAACCTGTATATTTCGTTGACCATATTCTGCATTACTGTGTGGCTAACATCCCCGGGGCTGTGCCAAACACCTCTACAATGGCCCTCACTAACGCTACATTGCGTTACGCTATTGCCCTTGCCGACAAAGGATGGCGTCAGGCATGCAAGGACGACAAATCGTTAAGCAAAGGTCTTAATATTGTTGAAGGCAAGATATGCTATAAGGCTGTAGCCGACGTATGGGGCTTGCCATATGAACCTGTTGAGCTATAAAACCAAATAAACCAATAGCATTGTAATTACTTTACATGCTAATAACGGGAAGGTTACTGCCAAATGGTGGTAACCTTCTTGCGTTTTGGTAAGTAGATAACGGTGTAAGGGTCACGGTCCGGCGGCCGTCAGCAGCGTTGCTGA
>CALIIG010000060.1 GCA_938018155.1 uncultured Prevotella sp. | reverse complement strand
CGTTGACTACATTTTCGAACGGTTTGCCAATACGTATTTCTCCAGGGAAACCATCGAATTTATGAAAGCTTGGAAGCCTGTTCGCGAGGCCTTTGCGCACCGACCGATTCACCCCCAAAGTGCAGAATATAAAGCTTTTCTGACCAACGCGAAAGAAAAAGCAAAAGAATTGCAGCAAAAATACCCTCAATTGGAATTATAATTCATCTGATTTAGCAATACAATTACACCATTGGGAAATTTCAATTATCGTGTTTTGTCATTATAATTAAGGTGTAGAAAAAGAATAATCCCAACCATAAGACACACTGCTTACTGTTGGGATTAATGATAAAATAACAATAAAAGTTGTATTATTCTTTATTGGCGCGCTTGCGTTCAGTATGGTCAAGTATAATCTTTCGGATGCGAAGGTTCTTGGGTGTAACCTCAACCAGCTCGTCTTCCTTAATATATTCGAGCATCTCTTCGAGGCTCATGATAGTCTTTGGTATAATACGGGCTTTGTCATCTGAACCTGAAGCACGCACGTTGGTGAGCTGCTTGGCCTTGCAAACATTCACAACGAGGTCGAGTTCGTGTATGTGTTCGCCCACAACCTGACCGGCATACACGTCTTCTCCCGGGTCAATGAAGAAGCGACCACGGTCTTGCAGCTTGTCAATGGCATAAGCAAAGGCGTTGCCTGTGTCCATAGAGACCATGGAACCATTGGAGCGACGGCTTATCTCTCCTTTGTAAGGCTGGTACTCTTTATAGCGGTGAGCCATGATGGCTTCGCCCTGAGAGGCAGTCAATACATTCGTACGCAGACCGATAATACCACGTGAAGGAATATCGAAGGTGATGTTAACCCGGTCACCTTCAGTCTCCATGCCGGTCATTTCACCCTTACGACGCGTTACCATATCAACCATTTTGCTCGAATAATCGGTTGGAACGTTGATATCAAGCTCCTCAATAGGCTCATACTTCTTGCCGTCAATATCCTTATAAATAACCTGAGGTTGACCTACTTGAAGCTCATATCCCTCACGTCGCATGGTTTCAATAAGCACCGAAAGATGCAGGACGCCACGGCCTTTTACTATCCATCGGTCGGTATATCCTTCGACAGGTTCTACCCGCAAGGCAATATTCTTCTCAAGTTCCTTTTGTAAACGGTCACCGATTTGGCGGGAAGTGCAGAACTTTCCTTCCTTTCCGAAGAACGGACTATCGTTTACCATAAAGAGCATACTCATGGTAGGTTCGTCAACTGCTATCGTAGGCAGTGCCTCAGGCTCCTCAAAATCAGAGATGGTATCGCCGATTTCGAAGTGTTCCAGGCCCACAACTGCGCAAATATCACCGCTACTTACTTCATCAATACGGCGGTGGGTAATGCCCTCAAAAGTGTGAAGCTCTTTAATTTGTTCCTTTTCCATCGAACCATCACGATGGCAAATGGTAACCTTCATGCCGTCTTTCAACGTACCTCTATGCACTCTTCCTACCGCAATACGGCCGGTATAGTTGCTATAATCAAGCGATGTGATAAGCATTTGAGGCTTACCATCTATGTGCTTTGGTGCCGGTATGGTTTCGAGTATCTGGTCTAAAAGAAAATCGATATTGTCGGTAGGCTTCTTAAAATCCGGTCCCATCCAGCCGTTTTTAGCCGAGCCATAAACGACGGGAAAATCGAGCTGGTCCTCCGTTGCGCCCAAATCGCACATCAAATCAAAGACCATTTCATACACCTGTTCAGGGCGACAGTTGGGCTTATCCACCTTATTCACAACAACAATAGGCTTTAATCCTATCTTCAATGCTTTTTGAAGCACGAAGCGTGTTTGTGGCATCGGACCCTCAAAAGCGTCTACAAGCAACAAACAGCCATCGGCCATGTTCAACACCCGCTCCACTTCGCCGCCGAAATCAGAGTGTCCCGGGGTATCAAGTATATTGATTTTTACTCCTTTCCATGTAATAGAGACATTCTTAGACAGAATGGTTATCCCGCGCTCGCGCTCTAAATCGTTGGAGTCTAACACTTCACCGCTGTTGTCCTGACCCTCCCGAAACAGTTTCCCTGCGAGCATCATCTTGTCAACCAACGTTGTTTTTCCGTGGTCAACATGTGCTATTACTGCAATATTACGTATGTCCTGCATTACTTTACCTTAAATATCTATGCTAACTAATCTGGCTGCAAAATTACAAAAAATATCGTGAACATGTGGGGTATATATAATCTTTTTAGTAACTTTGCAGAGCATTTCCAGAGAATCTGGGGCATTCGATGCCGTAAATAGTTGTGATTAAGGCTATAAGCGACAGAAGAATGTTATTGATGCAACACTTATTAATCAACAAAACAACATGTATTTAAACAAGGAAAAAAAGGCTGAAATCTTCACCAAGTTTGGGAAATCAACTACCGATACCGGTTCAGCCGAGAGCCAGATTGCGCTGTTTACCTATCGCATTGCACACTTAACCGAGCACGTTAAGGCCAATCACAAAGACTTTGTAACCACTCGTTCTCTTACCCAATTGGTTGGAAAGCGTCGTGCTTTGCTCAATTACCTCTACGATCGTGACATTGAACGCTACCGTAGTATTATTAAAGCACTCGGTCTGCGCAAGTAAATTACCGTTACATAGAAGCATTAAAAAAGCCTCGCTACAATGCGGGGCTTTTTCATTTATAGCAATTTTTGAAGATCACCATTCCGATTTCTGCTTATCCTTATTCTGATTTCTGCCTGCCCTTATTCTAATTTTTATCCAACCTTATTCTGATCCTTACCTAACCTTATTGAATAATTTGCAGGCCTTCGTTATTCTTTCGTGAATACCTTATTTAATATAACGCGCAGGGTTGCGTCATTTTTTGCAATCTCTTGCAGCGGATTCATCACGAAATCACGTTCTTTCATGTATGGATGCGGTATTTTAAGGTCAGGCTCATCAACCGTAATGTTATCATAAAGCAATACGTCAATATCGATAATACGGTCGTGATATTCGCCCCCTTTCGATTTATTTACACGTCCCATATCACGTTCAATATGTTGCGTTACAGCTAAAATCTGACGTGGATTGAGCTTTGTTTCACAACAAACACACGCATTTATAAACTTGTTTGGCGAATAAAAGCCCCATGGAACGGTCTCTATCAGTGATGATTCACATCTTATTCGCCCCACCCTTTTATTCAGCAAATCAAGGGCTTCGCGAATAAGACGCTTGCGGTTCCCGATGTTCGAGCCTAAGCTGAAGAACACCAAATGACCTGTTTCCTGATTATTTTCAACCATCTATATGGCGTTAAGCCGAATTAATCAACTATAAGAAGCGAGTCGCCAAAGCAACCAAACTGATACCCGTGCTTCACAGCGAGGTTGTAACACTCCATTACAGCATCATAACCACCGAAAGCAGCGGTCGACATTAACAGCGTAGACTCAGGATGATAAAAGTTTGCAATCATCGAATCGGCGAGGCCAAACTCGTACGGCGGGAAAATAAATTTGCTTGTCCAACCATTATATTCTTTCAACATTCCATCAGTACCTACTGCCGTTTCCGTTGCCTTCGCCACGCTTGTACCCACTGCACACACATGATGCCCGGCCTTTTTCGTACGGTTTACTATTTCGCAGGCCTCCTTTTCTATCAGCATTTGCTCCGAGTCCATTTTGTGCTTGGTAAGGTCTTCCACCTCAATGGGCGAGAAATTACTCAATCCACAGTGCAACGTTACAAAGGCAGTGTTATTCCCTTTAATCTCCATG
>CALIIG010000059.1 GCA_938018155.1 uncultured Prevotella sp. | reverse complement strand
TAGCCTCGGGCAAGTAATGCCGTAATCATTCCTGTAAGAACATCGCCACTTCCTGCTGTTGCCATACCGCTATTGCCCGTTGGATTAAACACAATATGTCCGTTTGGCAAACACAAAGCTGAATAGTGCCCTTTTAAAAGAATGTATCCTGACATATGTTCGGCTAAGTCGCGAGCACGCATCAGTCTGTCGTAGCTGCTGTTGCTAGCCGACCCTGCCAGCCTGTCGAACTCGGCAGAATGGGGCGTAAGTATTATGCCTTTGGGCAACTGTTGCATCCATGCCTGATGATTGGCCAAGATGTTAAGTGCATCGGCGTCAACAACAATAGGACAGGATGTGCGTCTTAGTTGGCTAATCAGTGCTATTGCTGAGTTTTCATTTTGCCCTAAGCCAGGCCCAATTCCGAGTGAATCAAAGTCATTACAGTCGACACTCTCTGAAAAAAAAGTTTCCTCGCAGTCAATTTGCAATACGGCTTCAGGAATTGATACCTGCATGATATTATAGTTTCGCCGTGGCGTATGCACGGTAACTTTCCCGACCCCTGAACGCAAACAAGCTTTTGTAGCCAAAACTGCCGCCCCCGCCATACCATAACTACCAGCTATAATAAGCGCGTGCCCCATATTTCCTTTGTGTACAAAGTCGTTTCGGACACGCAGAATGGGGCGGAGTTCTGTTTCTTCAATAATATGATAGGGGGCTTCGGTCTTACTGATATATTCGTGGCTGAGACGAATGTCAAGCACCTTTAGCTTGCCAATAAAGCCTTGTATGTCAGGCATAAGCATGGCAAGTTTTTTCTGTTGCAAGGTCAGTGTAAGGTCAGCCTGTATGATATTTGTACGAATATTATAGGTATTATCTTCGCACATCAGGCCTGAGGGAATATCAATACTTACAACTTTAGCCTGGCTTTGGTTGATATACTTAATTAATGATGCAAATCCGCCCATGAGAGGCTTGTCAAGACCTGTCCCGAAAAGACCGTCAACAACAAGAGTTTCTGTTTTTAGTTCTGGTGGATCAAAGTCGAGAATAATCTCTGAAAAGCTTACTCGTTTATCCTCTATAAGGCGTTTTTTGTTAATTTCGCAGTTTGGCGAAAGCTTATTATGAATATTAAATAGATACGCGTTAACGCTAAAACCTTCAACTGCAAGTAGTCGGGCTACAGCCAGCGCATCACCCCCGTTATTACCAGGGCCTGCAAACACAACGACTGGTGTATGTTCCGTCCACTTGTTCATGATGGCAGTTGTTATCGCCTTAGCCGCTCTTTCCATAAGATCAACAGATTTTATGGGTTCATGCTCGATGGTATATTTGTCCAGCTCTTGAATCTGAGCAGATGTAAATAGTTTCATAACTATGCAAAGATAACAAAAGAAATTGTAGAAAACCGATGTAGAAATTGTTTTTTATGAAGGATATATATATTTATAATCATCGTACCGTTTTGTTTCGATCCTTTTTATTACTTTTGCATCATACTTACAAATAGTGGTTTATGAGTATTGTAAAGGTAAAGGATAAAACGTTTAAAACGTTTATTCCAGAAGAAAAGATTCTGCAACGTGTAAAGGAAGTTGCCGACAAAATTAATAAGGATATGGCCGGTAAGAACCCATTATTCCTTGCAGTGTTGAACGGATCCTTTGTGTTTGCAGCCGATTTAATGCGCTATATCACAATTCCTTGTGAAATATCGTTTGTTAAACTGGCTTCCTATCAGGGCACAGTATCGACGGGAAAGATAAAGGAGGTAATAGGAATAAACGAGGAATTGGAAGGTCGTACGGTTATTATCTTAGAAGACATTGTTGATACCGGATTTACGATGAAGCGTATGCTGGAAACCTTAGGGACGCGAAACCCCGAATCGTTGCACATATGCACACTTCTTCTTAAGCCGGGTAAACTTCAAATACCATTGAATATTGAATATGCTGCTATGGAAATTCCCAACGATTTTATTGTAGGATATGGACTTGATTATGATCAGCAGGGACGCAATTTACGAGATATTTATACATTAGTTGAATAAATGAAGAATATAGTTATTTTCGGTGCCCCCGGGTCAGGTAAGGGTACGCAGAGTGAAAAAATGATTGAAAAGTATGGTTTTGAACACATTTCCACAGGCGATGTGCTTCGTGACCAGATAAAGAAAGGAACAGAACTCGGTAAGACTGCCAAAAAATATATTGATAACGGACAACTTATTCCCGATGAGCTAATGGTTGATATTTTAGCCAGTGTTTACGATAGTTTCGGTAAAAACCACAAGGGTGTTATCTTCGATGGCTTCCCACGTACTATTCCCCAGGCCGAAGCTCTGAAGAAAATGTTATCAGAACGTGGGCATAAGGTAGCAGCAATGGTTGAACTTGATGTACCCGAGGAAGAACTGATGAAGCGTTTAGTTAAGCGCGGTAAGGAAAGTGGACGTTCAGATGATAACGAAGAGACGATTAAAAAGCGTCTTACCGTATACCACAATCAAACGGCACCACTTATCGACTGGTATAAAAAAGAAACCATTCACCATCATATAGACGGCCTTGGTGAACTTGAACGTATCTTCGCTGATATCAGCGAGGTTATCGATAATCTTTAATTTTGCTAAACCATGGGCATTGTAAGCTGTGCCCATGGTTTGTTGTTTTATGTTTATAACAACAGCTAATGGAGTCGAATTTCGTAGATTATGTCAGAATAGTATGTCGCTCGGGTAAGGGCGGTAAAGGCTCTATGCACCTTAAGCACATCAAATATCAGCCCAACGGAGGCCCTGATGGTGGCGACGGAGGGCATGGAGGAAGTGTTATTTTGCGTGGAAACCATAACTTTTGGACTCTACTTCATCTAAAGTATCAAAAACATGTTTATGCTGAACATGGCGGTAATGGAGGACGAGACAAATGTCATGGAACTGACGGTAAGGACTCGTATATTGACGTTCCTTGCGGTACCGTGGTATACGATGCCGACACGGGCAGGTATATTTGCGATGTAACCTACGACGGTCAGGAGGTAATGTTGCTGAAAGGAGGACGTGGCGGCCTGGGCAATTTCCAGTTCAGGACGGCTACCCGACAGGCTCCTCGTTTTGCCCAGCCAGGCGAACCAGCGCAGGAACTAACCGTCATACTGGAGCTTAAACTGTTGGCCGACGTGGGGTTGGTAGGCTTTCCCAATGCAGGCAAGTCAACGCTGCTATCGGCATTATCGAGTGCAAAGCCCAAAATAGCGAACTATCCGTTTACCACCCTCGAGCCATCGCTGGGTATTGTAAGTTATCGGGACGGCAAATCGTTTGTGATGGCCGACATCCCGGGTATTATAGAAGGGGCAAGTGAAGGACGTGGATTGGGACTGAGATTTCTACGACATATCGAGCGTAACTCTCTTTTGTTGTTTATGGTACCTGCTGAAGCCGATAACATTAAGCGCGACTATGAGGTTCTGCTCAACGAGTTGAAGAAGTTTAATCCCGAGATGCTCGACAAGCACAGGGTGTTGGCAGTGACCAAGAGCGACCTCATTGATGAGGAATTAGAAAATATGTTGCGTGAAGAACTGCCCACCAACTTGCCCGTTGTTTTCATATCGGCCGTTACCGGATATGGTATTGATGAACTGAAAAACGTGTTATGGCGTGAGCTGAACAGTGAAAGCAATAAGCTCCAGAACATTACATCCGAAGACACGCTTGTACATCGTGACAAGAATATTGGGAGAATAAAGGATGAATTGCATGACGAAGGAGTAGAGGAAACAGAGATGATAGACGGCGATGCTATCAGCGACGTGGACGATATAGGCAACATTGACGAGTTTGAAGTGTTTGATTTGGAGGATGAAGATTAAATGAACCCCAAACTTACATACTTTGATATTGCACCTTCCGTGACGGTATTTTCAACTACCCGTCACGGAGGAGTAAGCAAGGGATTATATGGTGAACTGAATATTAACCCGTTTTGTGGCGACGATAACAAAGCCATATCCCAAAACAGATGTGCTTTGGCTCATACCTTAATGGTGGAGGAGCGTAACCTTATCATGCCTCATCAAATTCACGGCACGCAGATAAAGGTTGTCGATGGCAACTTTTTATCATTGTCTTCTGCCGAACAACGGGTCGCTATTGATGGCTTCGATGCTGTCATCACCAGCTGTAAGGATGTATCAATAGGTGTTTCAACAGCCGATTGTATCCCTGTTATTCTTTATGATGAAGCTCTTCACGTTGCATCGGCAGTGCATGCAGGGTGGCGCGGAACGGTAAAACGTATTGCAGAAAAGGCCGTTGAGGCTATGGGTAAATATTATGGAACGCGTCCTGAACAGCTGAAAGCATTGATAGGCCCCGGTATTTCGTTGAAGAATTTTGAGGTAGGCGATGAGGTCTTCGAGGCTTTTTTGCAGGCAGGTTTCGATATGGATAAGATTGCGGCACGATGTAAAAAATGGTATATCAACCTGCCAGAATGTAATCGTTTACAGCTTATTGAAGCTGGCGTACATGCTGAAAATATTGTTAATTCGGCAATTTGTACGTACGATCACGCTGATGACTATTTCTCGGCACGTCGTTTGGGTATTAACTCAGGACGCATTTACACAGGCATCATCATGCACTAATATTGTAAATATTAACATATAAACAGCCGTTTTGCGAAAGGTGGCTGCAACCTTAAAACCTCTATATGAATTGTACATTAAAGAAAACTTGCTTATCCCTGTTTTTATGTATTTCACCTTTAATGGTGAAAGCACAGAAAACGGGCTTCAGTGCTGTTGAACAACAGCAGATTAGTATTGCCACGCCTGGCCTTTTTGAGCGAAGCAATGTGTTTAACATTAATTTAGAAACGCTGACGGCCAAGGAATATTCTTTCCCTTTGCCTGTTGGAAAAGCCACGCTGAAAAATAACATTTCGTTAGAAATAACATCAGCAAAGGGCGATATTGTGTTGGCTATGTTTGACGGAGTTGTCCGGCTGGCACGCAAAACACCTCAGTATGGCAATGTTGTTGTGTTACGACATGATAACGGATTGGAAACAGTTTATGCCTTTAACGAGCAAAATCACGTTAAAGTGGGGCAGCGTGTACGGGCCGGACAGAAGATTGCTACGGTAGGAGGACAGGACGATCGTGTGTTTTGTCAGTTCTCAATTATGGTGAATGGAGGCTATTTTAATCCTGCGTTGATTGTAGAACCGCGCAGTCATAGATTGCTGAAACATACTATACAATGTCGCAAGGAAGGCAGGTTCGTAGATGTTAGCATACTGCAGACGGAGAAGAAGCAGATAGCAAGTCTTGACCCTGACGATGTGAAGGACGACCCGTTTGAGAGTAATTCGACATTTAAACTTGACTTGGAGAAAATAGGAAGGGAACATTGGGCTTACCCTTTACCGGGCAGCCATGTGATAAGCCCGTATGGAGGCAAGCGTCATCATCCCGGGGTTGATATTAAAACACGCCCCAATGATAACATTGTTGCGGCGTTTGACGGAGTAGTTACGCGTTCAGGCCCCTATTTTGGATATGGTAATTGTATTGTAATTAAACATGCTTATGGTTTTGAAACACTATACAGCCACCAGAGCAAAAACCTTGTAAAGGTAGGGCAAAAGGTAAAGGCCGGACAAATAATAGGTCTTACGGGACGTACGGGTAGAGCAACAACCGAGCATTTACATTTCGAAACTTCGTTCAGAGGCCGTCGGTTTAATCCTGCCGTTATTTTTGATCATGTAAGTAAACGCCTGCGGGCAAAGGTGCTTGTGTTGGGTAAAGGCGGAAGCATCAATTAATATATGGTATACAGAAATCAGGTACACCAGCACCGTTGGCAGGCTGCGTATACCTGATTTCTGGTATAAGACAAATGGTTTTTTATTTTTTTCGCTGTGACTTGCGGTTGGCACGTTGTTCACGATATTTCGCTTTTTGTCGTGCTGAACCACTGCCATGCACACCGGTTATATACTTTTTCTTCTTAGCCTTGGTCTTGACTTTGTTGTCATCTTCTTTCGGAGCACTTGAAGAGCCTTTGAAACTGATGCCGTTTACCAGTATGTTTTCGAAATCGTCCATGGGAGAGGAGAATTAAAAGATTTAAAAAATAAAGAATTAAAAGGCAGGCAAGAAGTACCCGGTTTTGCATTTCCACCCCCACCTCATTATATTATAGTGGCCTTCCTTTTGTGTTTTAAGCTCTACCTTATTATATTATAGCGAGCTTCAAACCGCTTCCCGGCCTTTGCCTTATTATATTATGGCAGGCCGTTTTTTACTTTTTTACCTTTTTACTTTTTTACCTTTCAATGGTGAAACAGTCTTACATGTGTAAACGCCATGGCTATACCATACCTGTCGCATGTTTCAATAACATTGTCGTCACGAACAGATCCA
>CALIIG010000058.1 GCA_938018155.1 uncultured Prevotella sp. | reverse complement strand
ACGTACTTTTTACTCGTACCTGGCGTTGGCGCACAAGGTGGAAGCCTTCAGGATGTATGCAAATATGGGATGATAAAGGACTGTGGTTTGCTCGTAAATTCGAGCCGTGGCATCTTATATGGAAGTCACGATACATGCTTTGCTGAAGTGGCTGCCGACAAGGCACATGAACTACAGCAACAAATGGCTGCCGAGTTAACTAAAATAATGTAATACGTTTCCATAAGAATTGTGCAAGTGTGCAATCATATAACAATTACCGTTCAAAAATATATTTTATACCACTTAAGCCTACGAGTTAGGAATTTATTTGCTACATTTGCAGAAACGTTTAAACCAAGATAACAGATATGGACTTTTCTGCAAAACAGATTGCACAGTTTATCCATGGGAAAATAGAAGGAGACGAGAACACATGCGTCAATACTTTCGCTAAAATAGAAGAAGGAACGCCTGGTTCTATTTCCTTTTTAGCCAATCCAAAATACATCCATTATATCTACGAGACAAAGTCGGGCATAGTGCTTGTTGACGAAAACATTATACTCGAACATCCTGCAAAAGCAACGATTATTCGCGTAAAAAACGCCCGCGATTGCGTAGCCAGACTCCTTCAACTATACGAAGCAACAAAGCCTGCGAAATGCGGTGTTGACCCTTTAGCCTTTGTTTCACCTAAAGCAAAGGTTGGAGCCGATTGCTACATTGGCGCATTTGCATATATTGGTGATGGCGTTGAGCTGGGTGATCACTGTCAGGTATATCCCAATGTTACAATTATGGACAATGCCAAAATCGGAAATAATTGTATACTATATCCTCATGTAAGCATTTATCATGAATGTAAGTTAGGTAATAACATCATTATCCACTCGGGAGCAGTTATTGGAGCCGACGGGTTTGGCTTTGCACCAAACGCCGAAACCAACCAATATGATAAAATTCCACAAATAGGAACCGTTACGATTGAGGACAATGTGGAGATAGGTGCCAACACATGCGTTGACCGTTCTACAATGGGTTCTACCTACATTAGGAAAGGCGTGAAGCTCGATAACCTCGTACAAATAGCGCATAATGACGATATTGGTGAAAACACGGTGATGTCGGCACAGGTGGGTATCGCCGGCTCAACAAAGGTTGGACAATGGTGTATGTTCGGCGGACAAGTGGGAATATCAGGACATATCACTATTGGCGATAAGGTTTTCCTGGGGGCACAGTCGGGCGTTCCATCCTCATTAGAAAGCAATCAAACCCTTATCGGAACACCTCCCATGAAGCAATTCGCTTACTTTAAGAGCCAGGCCCTGTTCCAAAAGCTCCCTGAAATATACAAACAGCTCAACAATCTGCAAAAAGAGGTTGAAGAACTTAAAAAGAATAACTAAGAAATATGGATACTGCAAAACAAACAACATTAGGCGGTAGCTTCTCACTTTTCGGTAAAGGACTTCATACAGGTCTTAATTTAACCGTGACATTTAATCCGGCTCCCGAAAATACGGGATATAAGATACAGCGTATTGATTTGGAAGGGCAACCCATTATTGAAGCAATTGCCGACAATGTGGTTGAAACAAAACGCGGTACAGTTCTACAGAAAGGCGAAGCACGTGTGTCAACTGTCGAGCATGGGATGTCGGCCTTATACGCATTAGGCATTGACAATTGCCTTATTCAGGTAAACGGTCCTGAGTTTCCGATCCTGAATGGAGCCGCAGATATGTACGTCGAAAAGATTGAAAGCGTTGATATCATAGAACAAAATGCACCCAAAGATTATTATATTATCCGTAAAAAGATAGAAGTAAGGGACGAAGAAACCGGTTCTGTTGTCACTATTTTACCTGACAACGATTTCTCCATTACGGCCATGTGCTCTTTCCATTCTCAATTTGTAAACAGTCAGTTTGCAACATTAGATAATATCAAAAACTACACCGACGAAATTGCTCCAGCACGTACTTTTGTTTTCGTACAAGACATAATCCCTCTCCTTGAGGCAAATTTGATAAAAGGTGGAGACCTGGATAACGCTATCGTTATTTATGCACGCCAGCTCGAACAGGACAAACTTGACAAACTTGCAGACTTATTAAAGGTCCCTCACATGGATGCAACTAAGATAGGTTACATCCAGCACCGTCCGCTTCAATGGGATAATGAATGTACCAGACACAAACTTCTCGACATCATTGGCGACATGGCTTTGATTGGAAAACCTATCAAAGGTCGTATCATTGCAACACGCCCCGGGCACACCATCAACAATAAGTTTGCACGATTAATACGCAAAGAGATTCGCAAACACGAAATCCAAGCTCCCATTTACGACCCAAATGATGAGGCTTTAATGGATAATATCCGCATCAGACAGCTGCTACCTCATCGCTACCCCATGCAACTTGTTGATAAAGTTGTGGCTATGGGTGCAACAAGTATTGTAGGCGTAAAGAACGTTACTGCCAACGAACCTTTCTTCCAGGGCCATTTTCCAGAAGAACCCGTTATGCCAGGCGTTCTGCAAATCGAAGCTATGGCACAGTGTGGAGGCTTGCTTATTCTTAGTCAGCTTGAAGAACCCGAACGGTGGTCAACCTATTTCTTAAAGATAGATGACGTTAAATTCAGACACAAAGTGATACCAGGTGACACCCTTCTCTTCAAAGTTGAACTGCTTCACCCCGTGCGTCATGGTATCAGTGCAATGAAAGGCTATGTATTTGTAGGCGATCACATTGTTTCTGAAGCCACTTTTACAGCTCAAATTATTAAGAATAAATAAACCATTTATTTAATTTCCTAAAAATAATCATACCATAATTGTAACGGCATGAACCAAATTAGTCCATTGGCATATGTCCATCCTGAAGCCAAGTTAGGCGACAATAACATTATCGGGCCTTTCTGTTTCATCGACAAGAACACCGTTATGGGAGATCATAACATACTCCAAAACAGTGTCACCATTAACTATGGTGCACGTATTGGAAGCCATAACGAGTTCTTTCCAGGGGCCAGTATATCTACAAAACCGCAAGATTTGAAATTCAAAGGCGAGGAAAGTACGTGCGAAATAGGCGATTATAACAGCATCCGTGAGAACGTAACCATCTCGCGTGGCACCGCAGCGAAAGGCACTACACGCGTTGGAAGCAATAACTTATTGATGGAAAACATGCACATTGCTCACGATTGCATCGTTGGAAATCAGTGTGTTATTGGCAACTCTACAAAATTTGCAGGTGAGGTTACCATCGATGACAAAGCAATAATCAGTGCTGCAGTTCTTACCCATCAGTTCTGTCATATTGGCGGTTACGTCATGATTCAGGGCGGGTGTCGCTTCAGTCAGGACATCCCGCCATTTATTATTGCGGGTAAAGAGCCTACACGCTATGCGGGAATTAACCTGATTGGTTTGCGCCGTCATGGCTTTAGCAACGAACGTATCGAGCTTATCCATAATGCTTATCGCTTACTTTATAGTGAAGGTATTTTAGCCGATGGCATAAAAAAGATACAGAAAGAACTTGAGGTTAATGCTGATATTCAATACATCATCAACTTTGTTCAAAGCTCAAAACGAGGTATTATCCGTTAGATCATCACAAAAAAGAATATCAGTTTTTACATTCTTTATTGATTTACAGCCCAAAATACAAAAATATGAGAACCGTATAAAGCGATATTCCTCATCGTTTATACGGTTCTTTTCTTTTCATGAAAACGCTCTTTGTAATCACAGGACCGACAGGAGTAGGCAAAACTGAATTGTGTCTGACAATTGCCAAACACCTCAATTCTCCTATTATCAATGCCGATTCACGACAGATTTTTGCCGAACTTCCCATCGGAACATGCGCCCCTACTCCCCAGCAGCAAGCCGCAGTAAAGCATTATTTCGTAGGAAATCACCATTTACACGATTATTATAGTGCTGCAAAATTCGAACAAGATGCCCTTTCATTACTTTCAAAACTGTTTGATGGCAGCGAAGACGGCTCTGCACACAACACACTACTCATGTCAGGAGGCAGCATGATGTATATTGATGCTGTGTGTAAAGGCATCGACGACATACCCACTGTTGATGATGATACCCGCCAGATTATGAAACAACGTCTGGCAACAGAAGGGCTTGAGGCATTGGTTGATGAGCTGAAACGTCTCGACCCTGAGCACTGGGCTATAGTAGATCGCAACAATCCCCGTAGGGTTGTACATGCTTTGGAAATATGCCACATGACAGGAAAAACCTATACCTCTTTTAGAACCAACCGTATAAAACAGCGTCCTTTTAACATCGTAAAAATAGGATTAAACCGCCCTCGTGATATTCTTTACGAACGAATCAATCAGCGTGTGCTGGACATGATGGCCGAGGGGCTCGAAAACGAAGCCCGCAACGTATATCCACTACGCCATCTAAATTCATTAAATACAGTAGGTTATAAAGAACTTTTTGCTTATTTCAACGGATTAATTCCTTTGAATGAAGCCGTCAGACAAATACAATCGAACACGCGCCAGTACATGCGCAAGCAACTCACATGGTTTAAAAAGGACGAAAACATGGCGTGGTTCAATCCCGAAAACATTGAAGATATCTTAAAATATATATATAACAACAGCATTTAACAAGCTTATTTATTACTTTTGCATATAATCGTGTAATGTCTTTTACGCTGTAAATGGCATTTGTTAACGACATATAATATGAATAAAATCAAAGCATTCATCGGCTGGTGCTGGCGCAAGGTCCGCCGCTTCTGGCCGTGGTACAAGTCGTTATATCAAGGGCGTACCTGGTACACGAAGACATTCGTAGCCTTCGTTTCTTTCATTGTTTTTCTGTTTCTTTATCTTGGTGCCGTCGACATTAATCTCTTTTGGCTCTTCGGTAAAAGCCCGGGCTACTTCTCCGGCATTATGGATCCTCCTTCCAATCAGGCGTCAGAGGTTTACAGTGCCGATGGCAAACTGATTGGAAAATTCTTTAACGAGAACCGGACTCCCGTTAAATACGAAGAAATTAATCCCGCTTTCTTTAAGGCTTTAATCGATACAGAAGACGAGCGTTACTACAAACGCCCGCGTGGTCTGGCCATTGACCCTGTCGGTATATTCAGTGCAATGAAAGACGCTGTGCTGCATCATGACGGTCGTGGTGCTTCTACCATTTCTCAACAGTTGGCTAAAAACATGTTCCGCGTGCGCTCACAGTATTCAACCGGCCTCCTTGGGAAGATACCCGGATTGAAGATTCTTATCGTTAAAAGCAAAGAGTGGATTATCGCTACCAAGCTCGAAACGGTGTACAACAAGAAGGAAATCATCACGATGTATGCCAATACGGTCGACTTTGGCAACAATGCCTATGGCATAAAAACGGCTTCCAAGACCTACTTTGGCACAACACCCGACAGCCTTTCCACTCAAAACTGCGCCGTACTTGTGGGTATGCTGAAGGCAACCACGATGTACAATCCCAAGACCAATCCCGAGAACAGTCTGCGCCGACGCAATACGGTACTCAACAATATGTACAGACACAACGACCTTACCAGGGCCGAATGTGATTCGTTAAAGGGTACGCCCATCACGCTTCACTTTAAAGTAGAAGAGAATTACGACGGGCAGGCCATGTATTTCCGTGAGGCAATAGCCGAATATTTGAAGCCATGGTGCGAAGAAAACGGTTACGACCTGTACAGCTCGGGACTGAAAATTTATACCACTATCGATACCCGAATGCAGAAATATGCCGAGCAGGCTGCCACCAAACAGATGAAACAGGTTCAGCAGAATTTCAATAATCATTGGAGTATCTTGCGTAGACAAACCAAAAACTGGCTGCCACAAAGTCCGTGGCGCGACGAAAACGGCAAGGAAATACCTGGTTTTATCGACCAGATTGCACGGCGACAGCCTTTCTACAAGCTTTTGGAGAGCAAATATCCCAACCATCCCGACTCTATCAGATACTACTATAAGGAATGGATACATCCTGTTAAGCTCTTCGATTATGACAAGGGTACCATTGTCAAAAACATGACATCGGAAGACTCTATCAAATATATGGTAACCTTTATGCACTGTGCAATGGTCGCCATGGAGCCACAAACAGGAGCCGTTAAGGCATGGGTAGGCGACATCGACTTTAAGTCGTGGAAGTATGACAAGGTAACAGCCGAACGCCAGCCAGGTTCTACTTTTAAGCTCTTTGTGTATACAGAGGCTATGAATCAGGGGCTTACGCCATGTGATAAACGTCGCGACGAATATATCTCAATGGAGGTATTCGACAAGAAAAAGAACAAAGAAGTCACCTGGACACCGGGCAATGCCAACGGCTCATTCAGCGGCGACTCCATCCCGTTAAAAGGCGCTTTCCGCTTCAGGCCGGCGGGGCGACGTTGGCGGCGGATA
>CALIIG010000057.1 GCA_938018155.1 uncultured Prevotella sp. | reverse complement strand
CTGATAGCCGCCGGCCTGCTAAAGAACCCCGTAAAATATGCTCATATCGTTACCACTACAACGCACAAAACACTGCGTGGGCCGCGTGGAGGTGTTATTTTAATGGGTAAAGACTTCGATAACCCATGGGGATTGACCAACAAAAAGGGCGAATTGAAGAAGATGAGCCAGCTGCTTAACTCGGCCGTTTTCCCAGGAATACAGGGCGGTCCGCTCGAGCACGTCATTGCAGCCAAGGCCGTAGGCTTCGGCGAAAACCTGCAACCGTCGTGGAAAGACTATGCCAGGCAGGTAAAAACCAATGCTGCCGTGCTGGCACAATCGCTTATTGAACGTGGATTTAGCATTGTAAGCGGGGGCACAGACAATCATTCAATGCTCCTCGATTTGCGCCAGAAATACCCCGAATTAACTGGTAAGGTGGCTGAAAATGCACTTGTTGCAGCCGATATTACGGTAAACAAGAACAAAGTTCCCTTCGATGAGCGCAGTGCTTTCCAAACGTCAGGCATTCGTTTAGGAACAGCAGCCATGACCACACGCGGTGCAAAAGAAGACCTTATGCGCTTGGTTGCCGGGCTGATTGATGAAGTATTGGCCGACCCGGAGAACGAAAAGGTGATTAGTAACGTACGCGAAAAGGTGAACGCCACAATGAAAAACTATCCGCTGTTTGCCTATTAAGCCGTATAACTAAACGGTAACATACACCTTAATATATAATAAACAAGGATGCAGAAGGAAGAATTATTCTCCTCTGCATCCTTGTTTTATCATGCGTCTAAAAAGCTGTTATCCGCTCTGTACTTTTATTTTTAAACGTTTTAAAAACAAACGGGCTAATCCTCTTCAATGCCAAACTGTGCCTCTGGTATCGGTTGGTTGGCAGCTTCCTTAACGCCAAGTGTCTTCAATTCGTTGGCTTTCTGAACAATGCTTTGCCTGCCGGTATAGGCTTTATTATAGGCTTCGTCATAGTCCTTGCTTAAAACATCAATGTCTCTCTTCACCTTGTCGAAGCGTTTGATAAATTCTCCCACCCGCTTCAGCAGCTCTTCGGCCAGCCCGTACACCCTCTGCTGGTTCTCCGTCTGTGTATATTGGCGCCACGCTATTTCTATCATCTTCAGTATGGCCATCAGGTTTTGTTGAGAAGTAATGAATACTTTCCGCTCGAAAGCATCGTTCCAGAGCTTCTTGTCCGTTGCCATTGCCAATTGTAAAGCCCCTTCGTGCGGAACAAACATGATGACAAAGTCGATGGCATGGCGCGGCGGCTTCACATAGCTGCTATAGTCTTTCTTCGCCAAATTGGTGAATTGGGTGCGCACACTCTTCACAAGGTCGTCGGCATACTTCTTTTTTAGCGCATCGTTTTCGCAGTTAACGTATTCGTAATAAGCCTCTATTGACATCTTCGAATCGACGATAACGTCTTCATTTTTCGGGTAATGCAGCACAACGTCAGGTATCATCCGTCGGCCGCTTTCATCGTTCATCAGCACGTTTCCCTGCGTATCGGTCAACGTTTGCTGTACATCATAGTTCACGCCTTCCCTGAAACCGTTCTGCTCTAAAATCTCAGTAAGAATCAGTTCTCCCCAATTTCCCTGAATCTTATTGCCACCACGCATGACGTTTGTCAGCCTTGTGGCCGTTATATCCATCTTTTCTGTCTGTTCTGCCATAGCGCGAAGCTGCTCCGACAACGACGCCGTGCTCTTGGCTGTCTCCTGATTTGTCTTGCTGATGGCGTCGTGAAGTTTGTTCAAATTGTCATTTAAAGGTGCTGTCAGTGTGCGCATAGCCTCACTGTTTGTCGACTTCAACTTATCCGAAGTCAGGTCTAAGACCTTCGTCGCAAGGTTCTGAAACTGCTCCTTTACCGTGTTCAGCTGTGCATCAAACTGCTCTTTTCGCAGCTTAGCCTCATCGTCATGCTGTCGCCGTTCAGCCTCTAACTGCGCTTTACAACTACTCGTACTCATCTTCTCAGCAGTTAATTGTTGACGCAATTCTTCTGTTTGTTGTTTGCTTTGCTCTAACAGTTCACGGGCTTCTTCTTTGGCAAGGCTGTCGGCCGACGCTTGCTGGCGTGCCAAAAGCAAGTCTGATTCAATACTCTTCTTTTGGTTTTGCACCCAGAAAAAAGCAATAGCAAAACCTGCTACCAGTCCAATTAATAGAAAAATAACATTCATATTTTTAAAATTTTTAATTTCAAAACTGAGGCCTTTACCATTTAAAGCCCAAACTTTCGTTGCAGATAAATTTTCTGCATAGCCCCACGCATAGCAAGATATACGATGAAAGCAAGCCATAAAATGTGGTTTGCCGGCACACCGTTCCAAAGGTCTCCTGCAACTTCTCCAAGCAAAAGTATGACAAAAAACGCTGTTGTTGATGCAGCTGACGACAATAACATCCCCTTTGTAGCAGTCATTCCAATAAATATTCCGTCGTAAATAAAAGCGGCTACACCTGCCAAAGGAATAAGCCAAACCCAAAAGAGGTACTCCTTTGATGCCACGATAACGTCATGACTATTGGTTAACAGGTTTAAGAAAGCTGACGAAAACAAAACGTATAACAGCACAAAAGTTCCACACATCCATCCTCCCCAATAACGCAAAAGCCTGTTAATGAGTTGTCGTAAACCCGAATTGTCACCGGCTCCGTAGAACTTTCCTGCCAGTGCTTCGCCGGCAAAGGCAAAGCCATCCATCACATAGCTCATCAAAGTATAGAATGTAAGCAGCAGCGTATTGACGGCTAAAATCATGTCTCCTTGCCTTGCGCCAGCCGAAGTAAAGCATAAATTAACGCTCACTAAGCATAAAGTGCGTAAAAAAATGTCCCTGTTCACCATGAAAAAACTACGCCATGACAACTTCTCATCATCGTCACAGGACTTGTTTAATTGGGGTAAAGTACACCATTTACGCCACAGAAGAATCATGGCCAGGAAGAAACCGCTCCATTGTGCTACCAATGTTCCAGCAGCAACACCTTCAATTTTCATTCCCATACCATAGACAAAACCGAGTGAAGCTGCCACATTCACAATATTTTGAAATATAGCAACTGCCATCGGTATCTTCGTAGTTTGCATACCAATAAACCAGCCATTCAAACTGTAAAGCCCGAGCATGGCAGGTGCTCCCCATATAACAATGCTAAAATAAGTGTGTGCAAGAGGCCACACTTGCGCTGAAGGATGAATCAAATCAATCGCTATCCATCCTAAAGGAGATTGAAAAAGTAAAAATGTTGCCGCAATAACCATAGCCAACAATACCGACCGATTCAGGAGTTTACGTACCGCGCGATAGTCTTCACGCCCCAAAGCCTGCGATGTCATACCGCTTGTGCCCATGCGTAAAAAGCCCATCAGCCAGTAAATAATGTTGAAAATGGTGCTCCCTACCGATATGGCTGCAATGTAACGGGGAGAGCCAAGATGACCGACAATGGTCAAATCAACCAGACCTAACAACGGAACTGTGATATTACTTACTATGGAAGGTATAGCAAGATACAGAATTTCGCGGTCGGTTTGTTTCATAATTAATATGCTATGGCATACAAAGGTACGAAAACTAAGAACGAGTAAGAAGGAAAAATCAAACTGTTTTCTTGGTTTTCTTACTTTATATGGCCTTAAATTCGTACTTTTGCGTTATCTTTATAAAGGCATTATTGTATCATGCGTAAGAAGTTATTCAGATACCGTTTCGTCATTATTCCAATCCTTTTACTGGCTCTTGCGGTCGGGTGGCTTATCGTAAGAGCTTCACCTGCCGGCGAAGACGAGATCCGTCGGTCGGCTTGTTTTGTAGACGGACAGACAGCGTTGTGCATATATGCCGACAGCGACACCATTGCATTAGCTACTGATTCTGTTCATATTGAAGGCGTTTGGATTAACCGTCATTGGTGGTGGCCGAGCTGTGACGGACGTGTTCTAACCATTATGCAAGGTCATTACCCTTCGCTTAACGGGCAAGTCGTAGGGAAAAACAATTTAAAAAGATTCATAGAACAGCAATCCGACTCGATAAACCGCTTGCTTAATCGCAAAATAATAGAACGTAAAGAGCTTGCCTATTACCTGCGAAGTCATGGTGTTATTGACGAAGGCTACATACAAATAGCCACTTATGCCGAAAAGCAAAGCCGTGAAACCGACTCACTCAAACTTGTAAACGACAAACTAAAAACCTTTCGCTATACCAACAGTACAAAACTTTTCTATAAGGGTAATTACAACGTGTCGTGGTTTAATGCAAAGGGAGAGTTACAGCGTACGGGCTGCAAACCCATTAATATAGACCTATCGCAATTGCATAAACCTGTTATTCTTCATACCTTCCGATTGATAAAGCCGTGGGGTGCCTATGCCGTACGAAACGTTCCATGGGGTGTTTCGCAACATAAAAAAGTGATTACCGTTACCCTTTCGCCCACAGCCATAGCCGAAAAATATCGTGCAGTATTGGCAACTGGCACATATGAGAACCATGGTGAGCACAATTTGCCACAGCTTTTTGCCATTGACGGCAGCCCCGTGTTTACCCTACACGGCCGCTTTATCGGTATTGTGTCAGGCAAACAAGTAAAACATTAAGAACAATTTACATCGTCATGAAATTGTTTTCCTCTCTTTATCTCTTTCCCTTCACGGCGTTTGCGTCACTGTTTTTTCTTGGAAGCTGTTCCAATCGGCATTCCGATGTAAAAACAATAACTTTGTCAGGCGGTCTCACTTATCGGGGACAAACCGTTAACGGACTACGCGAAGGCCTCGGGGTTCTGTACAAAGGTGATTCCATTCTGTACGCCGGCCACTGGTATAAAGGCTTACGACAAGGCGAAGGATGGGTTAAAGACTCACTCGGCCGTAAAGTAACAGGCCAGTGGGATCATGATACTCTTGTTACCGGTACGCGGCACGACTTGAACGGTATTTACACGGGCGAGTTCAATCAACGGCTCGAAGCCAACGGCTATGGGCACTTTCGTGACACCCTCGGCACCTGCTACGAAGGGCAATGGAAAAATGATGAACGTACAGGGATAGGCTTTTCGTCGCAGCATCGTTACTTTCGGATAGGAGAATGGAAGCACGATGTATTTAAGGGCGAGCGTTTACACTATACCTCGCAGCGCATTTACGGCATTGATATTAGTAAACATCAACACATAAAGGGGCGCAACAGGTATAGTATTAATTGGACTGACCTGCGAATAACACATTTAGGTTCACTATCGAAAAAAAATATAACGGGTAACATTAACTACAATATCTCGTTTATTTTCATTAAGTCTACCGAAGGAAAATCGCTGCTAAACCCTTATTATTATACCGATTACGCGGCTGCTCGTGCCCATGGTTATCCCGTCGGAAGCTACCATTTTTTCACACATCGTTCAACAGGGGCCGAACAAGCAGCCTTTTTTCTGCACAACAGTCATTTTAAAACCGGCGACCTTCCGCCTGTACTTGATCTTGAACCACTGCCCAGTCAGGTTAAGAAAATGGGCGGAGCCGTTGCCATGTGGCGTCGCGTGAGGAGCTGGTTACATATAGTTGAGCGGCAAACGGGGATGCGACCTATATTATATATAAGTCAAACCTTTGTCAATCGATATTTAGATGCTGCACCCGATATAAGGCACAGCTATCCCGTTTGGATTGCACGTTACGGTGAATACAAACCTAATGTAAAGCTGTGGGTTTGGCAATTGGCACCCGATGGCCATGTAAAAGGCATACATGGACATGTGGATATCAATGTATTTAATGGCTATCATAGCGAGTTTCAGCGTTGGAAGGCTGCATACTCCAAGAAGTAACGGGCTGCCCTATCACCACTATGGCAGCTTAAATACATTTTCTACCCATTATAACTACATTGTATCAGTATTACGTGTTAACCTTTTATTCGTTCTCTGCACCGCAATAAGGGCATCTCCCTTTGTGATGAAGCGTGGCCCCGCAGTTGCCACAGGTGTACCGAACCCTATGTTTAACATAACTGCGAAGGACAAAAATATAATAAACAATAAGCAGGAAATAGCCAACATAATAGAGTGTTGTAACGCTGAAAACAATATAATCGACGGCACAAACGGCTGCCAATCCACCCAAATAAAGTATGGTCTCGGCAAAGGATAACGCTTTTCTCACCTCGTCGATTGCAGCTATTGCCACAATTAACATAACCCAAACCGAAAGCAAAAATGCTCCCAACACCCATGGAACACTAAACGGATTAAGTGTAGGATGGAAATAAAAATGCTGCCACAATTGTGGCGCGAACATCTGAAGTGTGGCGTAAAACGTAGCCGAAGAGGCAACAATAAGGCACAATAATGTAGGATAGAACGAGTCTATATCGTGAAAATGAACGATGTAAGCATGCTTACGAAATAGCATCCACAACAGATAACTCGCTCCAAATATAACTACAATAACAAGAAAAACGATAGTATGTGTGTCTGTAAACGTCGATATAAATTCGGAAATAGGGTCATCCGGCATTACCTTTTGCAACATAATCTTTTCCCTACTCCAGCCAAAAGCTGATGTATCATTGGCCAATTGCACCCAAACCGTATCAATACTGTCGGCCGGAACAATGCGAATGTCGGATACTACAAGATGTTCTCCCTTCTTCACACTGAAAGTATCGGCATGCACTCCGCTAAGTGTTTCTTCTGGAAACTGACGAATAAGCTGCAAACTATCGGCCTTAACAACGAAGTTATAGTTGTTGGTGTAATGGTGAGTTGAGAAGAAAGATAGCGAATCGATGAGGCGTTCGCTTATATGAAACGAGCCTGGGAGCCGGTAATTCTTGGCTCCATGCTGATAACAACTGCTTAAAAGCATGGATAACATCAACACAAAGGCCAATACAAAACCATGATACAGCTTGAAAAAAACTTTTATTTCCTTCTTCATTTCTATTCTTTTCTGAATACAATTATCAGTTATTTCGCCGAACCTTCAGAACTTATTGCAACAACATTCATTTGGCATTCATCGCATTTAAAGTCGAGACGAAACCACCTTCCATCGCCTAAGCGCAACTGTAAAGGCTCTCGCCATTCGGGCTTTCGGCCGCCACGACGTACACAATAGCCCATGGTATAACGTATACAATGGCGGCATTGCATCAACGGACCACTATTATCGCGCTCAACTTCAAAGGCCGGGCTGTTAACTTTCAACCCATGTGTTTCGTAAAATTCACGGGCAAGATGATTCGATACATTAAAAAGATACGGGTGTTGCCGATATTCCGATTGCCAGAAATGGGCAGCAGTATCGCCCTGTTCAACCATATCAGCGGTACATTCTACATTATTTTTCTTATCTATTGCAGTTGAAAGTTCCTGCGAAAAGGCAGTTACGGCTTTCTGTCGCAAACCTGAAAGCAAACTCGAAGGCACAAAAATATTACTGGCTTCAGACGCTATTTCTATCGATTCAGCCTTAAAAGGCGTATTACCGAGCTTGCCAAGCTGTTGTCGTATGTTCTCTTTCTGCGGCTTCCGAGCCTGTTGATGTTCAAACTTAATGGTAGCTTTGGCCTCAACTTTCGATGCAAATATCGCATGTTGCAAACCCATTGTCACACTAAAGCCATCGTTTACAGCCAGGAAAGTTATATGCACAGGTATTTTTCTAACGGTATGATCGCCATCTAACAAGCGTTCAAAACTAACATCACGATTGCGATAAAGCACCATCCCGGGCTTTAAACCACGAGGCATTCGAAACGGGAAGAGCCTGTTTCCAACGGCTCTATTCACCCGGAAACCTTCTAATTCATGTTCCGAATTCAAAAAACAGAGCCCGTCACCATTGCTAAACGATGCCGTCCCCACGACGTTAAACGAATCGTTTCTCATCTCTTTTACATGCCCAACAGCTTCACCAAGAGCCTTCGGTGTATCCGGCGAGGAGATGTCAGGACGACGTCCTTTCAGGAAATAATGGGTGTAACCGCGATTAAATGTTTTCCTTAAGTCGGGCTTAAAACCATATTCAACTTGTCCCAAAGAAGCACGGCAATAATCGTTTGGACGCCTTTTTATCAGTTCATCCAAGCGTCTGCTATACGCCGAGACGACATTTTTCACATAGGATATGTCTTTTAATCGCCCCTCAATTTTAAATGAAGATGCACCCGCATCGGCGAGAACTTCAACACTGTCCGACTGATTCATGTCTTTTAACGACAA
>CALIIG010000056.1 GCA_938018155.1 uncultured Prevotella sp. | reverse complement strand
CAGACTGCAGCCGGCAACTACACCATCCAGAGCTACCGCCAGTCGGGCGGCACACAACAGCCCGTGAAGTGGAAAGTCATTGGCTACGAAGAATACAATGCTGCCACAAGTTCATGGGTAGACAAGGGCATGACCCGTCCCGCATGGCTCGATGCCCTGCCCAAGACCGAGGGCGACGGCGGCGCAACTGCCGAGGGCGGAGCTGTCACCGTACAGACATCAACCCTTATCGACAAGCTCACTCCACGTAACAACGCGCTGAAAACAGCAACACCATTAGGCTCGGCGAGCAACTACTATAACCTTTCGAACAGCACCGGTGCCGCGGCCGTTCAGAACACCGCCAACTGCTACGTTATCTCTGCCCCGGGCTACTACAAGATACCTTTGGTTTACGGCAATGCCATCAAGAACGGCATCGACAATCCCCACTCGTATAAAACTACCGTAGTGGGAGGTTTGCAGAACTTTATTGACCATGCCGGTCAGCCCATCACCGACCCATGGATTACACAAACCAACAGTGGTGCCAACGTTCCCGATGCAGCCAATCTTGTTTGGGCCGACGAGGACGGCATTGTAGAGACAAGCAGTGTCGCCCTCGAGGGCAGTGGAACAAACGCCTTTGTTCACTTCCACGTCCCGGCAAACAAAATAAAGAGCGGTAATGCTCTCATCGCCGTCACCAAGGGCGGCACCGTAGTATGGTCGTGGCACCTGTGGTTCGCCCCGCAGAGTGTGCTGGGTACCGTAGCTTGCACAAACGCCACGAACCATGTTTACAAGTTTACGAAAGAAACACTTGGCTGGAAATACACCTCATGGCAGAATACCAGCTATACGGCTCCCCGCAAGGTCAGGATTAAGGTTGAACAGGAAGTTCCCAATGGCGGTGTCAAGCAGCACGGTGAGATTACCATCACGCAGAACCCGGGTAGTGTACGCGAGGGCTGCTGCACGCTTTACCAGGGAGACCGTAAAGACGCTTTTCCCGGCACAAACACCTATTACTATGGTACTATCACTGGCGGCGGAGATGGCATAAACCCCGCAAATAGTATCCAGAACCCGTTGGTATTCTACACCATTGGCTGGGGCTGGTACGGAAGCGAAACCTTTCGATACAACAAGCTGAATTACTGGTCGATGGACAATACCGTTCAAGGTTATAATGACAACCCCGTAGTCAAGACCATCTACGACCCCTGCCCTGCCGGTTTCCACATACCTGCCCCAAATGCATTCACCGGCTTCACAACCAACGGTGCGAGTGGTGGCCCGAAGAATGTAAGCGGAGGCTGGGATCACGGCTGGACTTTCAACAACAAGATTACCAATCCCGACGCCACCATCTATTTCCCGGCTACAGGCGGGCGAAGCTGCTACACCATCGGTCTGGGTGACGTAGGCATTAAGGGCTACTATTTTACAGCTAACCAAGTTAACAGTTATTTCGCCTGTCTTATGCCGTTCGATGCGTCTACTATAAACAACTATGGATTTAGCGTCTACGGCCGGGCTAACGGCACAGCCATACGCCCCGTGGCCGAATAGATTGATTGATTTCGATTTATTGCAGACAACAATCACGACAGAATAGTTCTTTTTCATTCTTACTCTTGGGTAAGCGGCGGCGGTGAAAGCCGCCGGCGCAAACCTTTTAAAAACGATGATTTGGAGGCGTAAAAATTCTCACCCGTCGGAACAAAATTTTTCACACGTGAGAAGAAAATTTCTCACACGTGAGAAATTTACGGGGAACGGGTGAGAAAAATATTTTTCACGTGTGAGAAATTTTCTTCTCACGTGTGAAAAATTTCAGGGCAACCCGTCGGATTTTTTCAGGCCTCGAAAAGGCACTGTTTTTTAATGCTGTACGGAGGTTTGCCTTCGCTTGGAAAACGGAAGAATGGACACGATAGCGTCAGCTATGTTGAAAGTGTAGACAGAAGACAAACAAAGGAATTGGAAACGTTGTGCTGCGGACGTGGCACAATAATTATTAATAATTTAAATTTTTAATACAATGAAAATAAAGTTGGTAGAAAAGAGGAAGCCGGGCACGAAGACGGGTCCTGGCAAGTTTTATGCGAACCCCGTGAACGTGGGACGCAAGACGCTGAAAGACATTGCGAAGGACATTGCCGGACGGTCGTCGCTGACGCGAGGCGACATCGAAAACGTGCTGTCGAACTTCGTAGACCGTCTGCCCAGCTACCTGCGCGACGGTTTCAGCGTGCAGTTGAGCGAGTTCGGCACCATGCGCCTGACGCTTTCGAGCGAAGGTTCGCTGACGGAAAAAGCCTTCAACATTGAGAAGATTAAACCCCGCGTAACCTTTACGCCAAGCACGGAACTGAAGAAAGAGCTTGCCGACAACTCGTATGAGACGGTGAAGGAAAAGGAGAAGGAGAAAGGGAAGAAAGAAGAGAAGGAAAAGGAAATCAAAGAAGAACCCTGATTTAAAAGGAGACAGGAGTTAAGGAGTTAGAGGGAGTTAAGACAATACCCTGATTTAGAAATAAAGAATTAAAAGATTAAAAATAAGGAGTTATGGAGTTATGGAGTTAGGGGGAGTTAAGACATTACTCTGCTGTAAGGAGCTGGGAGGAGGCGAAACCTGATACTGACGCACGGAATCTATTATAAAAGCCGCATGTGGCGAATATAAAAGCCGTATGTGACGAACCTTAAGAAAGACCTTACTTGACGAAATAAACGAAAGTTCTTTTTACTTTTTGTTTGTTACTCTTTAATTCTTTAATCCGCGTCCCGCGTTAGCCACATAGGCAGCGCGGGACGTTTTTGTTGTGGGGAGACGGGGAGGAAAGATGCAAAGGGAGGGGAAACGGCAGACGGCAGGCAAGGGGCAACAAGCCATCTGTCAGGGAATGGCTGTTTGGGATTGAGGACACCCCATCGCTGGGCAGCTCTTTCAGAGCCTTTGTCTTAGGATGATTTCCCCGTCAGCCTATTTCCTAAAAATAATAAGCCAAGCCCAGTTGCCAGGTGTTCGCACGACCATGAAAGTCCTTGCGCAGGTGGGTAAAGACAGAGTGTTCGCCCAGCTCGCCCGTCTTTCCAATACCTACATTGTAATTGGTATTGACCTGCAGATGGCTCAATAACATTACGCCGAAGCCTACATTTACCGAGAAATCGGTATCCGCCCACTTCCAATCAATATCCTTTATCTTCCCACCTACGTTGAAGGAAGCCTGCGGGCCTGCAAAGAAATAAATGCTGGCATCGTCGCCCAGGCCTACATCGTAGCGCAGATTAACGGGTATTGATATGGCCTGTTGCGTGAGCGTAGTTGCACAATCTGTAATAATCTGTTCGTTTCCCTGCTCAGCAACAAACTTGCTTGAGCACTGGTTGTAAAGTGCTGACGCGTCAACGCCCAGACCAACAACAGGTAAAGTGAACTTCATCGTAGGGCCAAAGTAGAAGCCTTCGCTGTTTGACTTGTCGAGAACATGGCGGTTAAACTTCATGGTTGTAACGTTAAGACCACCCTTTACACCGAATTTTATCTGAGCCTGTGCCTGCGAAGCAAGCATCAGCATAACGGCAACAAGGGCCGTTGATAACGTTTTCGTCATACTTCTGCTTTTTTATATCCTGACAAAAATATCGTTACCGGTTAAGAACCGATTAATATTCAGCTCGTTTGTTTGAGCTTAAAAACACTTGTTAATGACGCTGACGCCGAACCGTTACACGTGCTGCTCCCGGCGAAGAAGGCGAGGAAGACGTGCGGGCACGGCGGTTACGAACAGTAGTTGCAGCTTCACCCGAACGACGATTACGACGCACTTTACGGTCGGCCTTGAGCGTTTTAGGGTCGAGTTTGGCAATACTGTCCAATGAATCCTTGCGTGCAGCATCGCCCCACATGCTTTTTTCAAACTGCTGTATTTCGCTTTCAATGCGACGTTGCTCACGCGAAAGCTTTACGCTGTCGTTGCCAACGGCCTGCGCCAGCGTCTTACCGAGCATGTTTGTCGTTTTGTAAATCTTACCCTTATAGGCGTTCATTGTGAAATAATCGTCAATGCTCATTGTGGCAGCATTGTTAAGATTGCTCGTCATAATGGTTTGCTTGGCAAGGAAAGGAGCCAGATCGGAATACTTTACCCAAAACAAAGGATATTTGGTTACGCCGTCGCCAAAGTCGTCTTCGCGGTACATTACCGGGCAAAGAGCCTGTACCTGCGTGTGGAACGTAGCTGTATTCTGGTCGTAATATGTGCTTTCCTTGAGAAAATAACCCTTTACTTCGGCCGACGGAATATCGCTGTCGTCGATATGTATGCCTCTGTCGGTTCGCTCATAAAATATGTGATAGTCGTCGAGAAACTTGAGAGGGTTAATGCGTAACGTCTCTATGAACCGTTCGTTACCCGTATTTACGTCGTAGCTGTAAGCAGCCACGCCGCCATGTTTCGGGCCTAACATGACCAATTTAAACAAATAGGTAAACAGGTTCATTTGCGAACCCAAAGGCTCTACGGGGTAATAGAGCGCGGCATTGGCGTTATCGTTGAGGTTTAGTTCGCGATAAACATCGCGTCGCCACACCACATCTTCGTTCATTTTAGTTTCAATAGGGAACGACAACTGCGAACGAAGCGTTATGTTATTCTTGTTACTCTGCCGGGCAGCAGCCTCCTGTTGCTGGCGACGTACCTTGGGTTGCGCTGCGGCTATAAGGCTAAAGCTGCCTATAAATAATATAAAGAGTATTCGTTTCATAAAAGTTTCTTTTCCTGATTATAGAATTTTGCCTGCTTTATTTCACCTTTACCTCCATGGCTCCGGGCAGCGAACGTGCTATACCGTCAGGGCCAACGGCCTTGATTTCGGTAATATAGAATCGGCGGCCGCGAGACAAATGGCGGAACTGCTCACGCATACGGTCGGTAAAACTGTCGCCTGACGATGCCATTTGCACCGCATTTCCCATGTTGTCATAGAAGACAGCCGAAAACGATGTCACCTTAAACTGTATGTCTAATATACCATCATCTATGGCCGCACTGAGCCGACTGGCACCCATTAAACCTGCCTTGGAAAGATTACCGCCTTTATAACGGTCGGAGCCTAAGGCTATATATGCCGTAGGGTCGGGCAGTTTGCGCACCTTAAATGTAAAGGGAGGGAATGTGCGTACCTTGCCATTGTCGCGCGCCGTAATGCGGAATGTGACGTCATGACCTACTGCTGATGGTACGGCTACATAGCGGCCGGGGCCTTTCGACGTAAGATGGCCGCCACTCATACTGACGCTTACACCGTTCTGTGGCACCCCAGGAACACTGACGCTAATAGGATTGGTGTAGCCTGCATAGAGTACATTCATGAGGTCGGCAGCGACAGTGGCGTTCCCCGGTACCGGAATAACGTTATATTTCTGCAGGAAATTGCGGCGAAGCACGTCGCCATTGGCATTACGCATAAGGATATATCCGCCGAACTGATGCTCACCAACGCCTCCAGCCGTGAAGCTATACGCACCGTTCGACGTGTTTACGCGCGAACCATTTACATATATTTGCGGTTGCTGTGTGGTGTCAACGGCAGCCATTACTATATTGGCTGTAAAGTGCTCGCCGGGGTAAAGGGTAGTTTTTTCAGGAACAACGAAGGCCTGAAGCTTATTGACCCGAATATCTTTCATGTCGATATTCGATACCAATGTGTGCAGAACTTCGCCCTCAGCATAGCGTACGTCGTTCTGCAATTTGGAAAGAAGCGTTACAGCTGCAGCCACAGGCATGTTCTCAAACATATATTCCTGCCAGTTCTTACCGAGCGTTCCGGCACGACGTGGCACCGCTGTTGAAAGGTTACTGGCTATAATTCGTCGCTGGCGGGGGTCGGTAACATAAGTCAATACACGTTCACGAAACGAGTTAACAGCCCTGAAAAGCTGGTCGCCTTTTCCATAAACCGGTGCCAGCATAATTGTACCTGCAGCATCAAGATTATCTGCATTCTTCAGATTGCTTATATCACCGTCTTTACCATCGGCCTCTTTCACAATGGCAATTTTTAAGGATTGGGCGAAGTTATAGAGCGAATCGCTCATGTTTTTCACTTCAGTAGCCTTTGCAAACCAAGCCTTAACTTTCTCTGGATTTGATGCCATCTGACTTCTGAAATCACCATAAAGTGCATCGTTCTCGGCCGAAGAGTTGGCCGTCGTGCGGTTTAAGCCCTCCTCTACTATGGAGAAACCATGAAGCACCTCGGTTGACACGTTCAGGGCCAACATCGCCAAAAGGACGATATACATTAAGTTTATCATCTTCTGACGGGGAGATACCGGTCGTTTCTTGATTGCCATCGCCTATTCTTCTTTTAAGGGAGCAGCACCTGGTGCAGCGACATGCATGTTCACGGTCATCGCCTCAATCATGCGAGCATATATTTTATTGAGCTGGTCTATTTGCTGGGCCATCTTACGTGTTTGCTCATTAATCTGGTCAATGGTGCCTACCTGCTGGCTGGCTCCCTTAAGCTGTATTTCGTAAACTTTGCTAATACCGGTCAATGTGCGGTTCAAATTCTCCATTTCCTCGCTGTCGCGGGTCAGACGCAAGCTCTGTTCGTTCACACGTTTTAAGGTTTCAACCAGTTCCTGAAGCTCGGTAACATAATTACCCTGCGCCTCATTCAGCTTCTCTGCTTCCTCGGCAGACATCTGCGGAACGTACGAAGGCTGTGGCTGTTCGGCAAATTTTACAGCATCGTTTTGATGGTTGGACACTGCTGTTGCTCCGTTCGATGCCTTTGCCGTCATAACAACAGGTTCGGCAACAGATGATGCGGGTGCTGCGTTATCAGCAGTTTTCCCCTGCGAATAGGTTACTGTGCCGTCGGCAAGATACTCCTCAGTAAGGCGCATTGGAATTTCACGACCTTCGGCAGTCTTGTCAAAGGGGCGGTCGAAAGCCGATATGAAGAATACAAGAACCTCGGTGCCCATACCCAAAAACAACGCAATATTGGCCCCGGGAAGGTGGGTAAGCTTAAACAGTGCACCCAAAATAACAATAGATGCACCCCAGCTGTACGCATAATTCAGGAATGTTTGACCCGCAACTGTATCTATCCACTTCTGCAAGCGGTACACAATATTATATTTACTATATTCAGACATAGCTTGGTTTCTTTAAATTTTTATTTGCGTTTTTGCTTTGCTGTTGTGCTTGTTGCAAGCGAACGAACACAACGGAAGCCAATATAAGAACGAGGCTGGTTTTGATATTCCCAGGTTCGCCAGGCTGAACGGATATAGCTTTCGGGATCTTTCCATGAACCTCCACGAACGCTTTTTTTCTTCAGTTTATAGGGATCTTCGGCCGCCGCCTTATATTCGAGCTGCGGATTCAGGTCATTCATGGCATCGACGCCAGCTTCGGTGTAGACCGTACTCGTCCATTCGGCTACGTTCCCAGCCATGTCAAACAAACCATTCGAATTGGGAGAATAGCTGCTTACCTTGCTCGTTATCAGGTTTCCATCCTTGGTATAGTTGCCACGATCGGGCTTAAAGTTGGCATAATAGCAGCCATTGCCGTTGGCAACATCCTTGTTTTCCCAGGGAAATTCGTTTTGATTCTTTCCCCTTGCCGCGTATTCCCACTCGGCTTCTGTCGGCAAACGATAACGCTGTATATAGCGAGCTTCGCCCCCGAGGCCTTTTAACAAATAGTCGGTACGCCACGCACAGAAGGCGTTGGCCTGCTCCCAGGTAACACCAACAACAGGATAGTCGTTGTAAGCAGGGTTGGAAAAGTAGTTGCGGAGATAAGTTTCGTTATCAGAATTGCGGAAATCGTTTACCCAACAAGTGGTATCAGGGTAAATGTTCACGATGTAGGTATTGAGGAAGTCCCACGGTCCTGTCAGCTGACGGTTGATGGTTTGACGCACAATTTTCCCGTTGTCGTCAACGTATGCCGTATCTTTGCTGATCATTACCACCTCATTGGGGTCAACCGTTTCGTCGGTATTCAGACTACGTTCCGACGCAGTCAGCCGATTACGGCGCAGTGCGGCCGTTACGTAATCGTAAACCTCATATTTATAATTCATCTGTTTGTAGTCCAGAAGCTTCTCTCCCGTAACAGGATTCGTGACGTAAAGACTCTCTATTGCGCGCTGTTCGTCCTCGTTAGGCTTACGTGGAAGGCGTTTATTCCAGTTAATATGGGGCGTTACGGGATTGCCTTGTTTGTCTTC
>CALIIG010000055.1 GCA_938018155.1 uncultured Prevotella sp. | reverse complement strand
CGTCACACCCATCGTTCACCGACCGCCGTACGCGCTGCTGACGGCCGCCGAACAATGACAAAACAAGCATAAAACACGAAACTATACAGGCCTGACCCGTCAGGAAAAGCCTGCTATGTTTGCAGAGAACAAGCGTAAAATACAGATAATCAGAAACTTATCATCAAACCTTTATGGTTTCTGAACGTTTACTACCAAGCCTTCGTTGGCCAGCAAACTGTTGGGAAATATGGCCTGTGCTTCCTGCAAAAGACCGTGTTCGTTGTCATACCGTGCACTGAAGTGGCCCAAAACGAGCTTCCCCACTGCCGCATCGCGCGCCACCTGTGCGGCCTGTGCTGCCGTAGAATGATAATAGAGGCGGGCACGCGACAGGCTACCGTTATCGTAAGTAGCCTCATGGTACAGCAGGTCAACACCCTTTATTTGCTCAGCCAGCGACGGCATATAGCGCGTATCGCTGCAATAAGCATACGCCCGCGGAGGCGAGGCGGGTGTCGTCAGGCGGCTGTTGGGTATGGTTTCGCCGTCTTCTGTAAGCCAGTCGGCCCCGTTCTTAATATTGTTTATCTGGCTAAGGGGAATGTCGTAACAGTCAATCATGTCACGACGTATGTGCGGAAGCGTAGGCTTTTCGCGGAATAAATAGCCACAACAGGCGATACGATGGTCGAGCGGAATGGTTGAAACCGTCATGCTTCTGTCCTCATAAACAACCTGGTTGCGCGTAGTATCTACGGCATGAAACACCACCTTGTATTCCAAACCTGTGCAGAAAAGTTTCATCTGTGCATCGAGGAGTGGTCCTAATTCGGCCGGTGCATACACGTGAAGTGCACCAGTACGGCCCAGCATACCGAAAGTAGAGATAAGCCCCATCAGCCCAAAGCAGTGGTCGCCATGCAAATGTGATATAAAAATGGCCTGTATTTTGGTAAAGCCTATGCGCGAACGGCGGAGCTGAATTTGTGTGCCTTCGCCACAGTCAATCATGAAAAACTTTCCCCTTATCTCAACAACCTGAGACGAAGCATAATGGCGGGTTGTGGGCAATGCGCTGCCACAACCCAGAATATGAACGTTAAACGGTTCCACAAATTGAAATCAGGTTATATGCCAAACGCCGGTTATTTGGTGCGTTTATACACAAAAATACCGTTCTTGTTTTCGAGATAGAGCGAGTCGCTGCCCAGATTGTCAATGTCAAATGTGTCACGATTCAACACCAGATGGCCATTAACGATCTTCCAACTTGTCCATGGGTTTTGTTCAGCCTGTACTGTTGATTTAACCGTTCCACCCTCCTGTATCTCAAAATTCTTGTCCAAACTGGCCCATTTACCCAATAATGTCGTAAGGTTTATTACCTTTTTGGCAACCTTTTCGCCATCAGTTCCGGGGCCCTCTACGACGGCAAGGCGGTCGCCTGCCAATAGTCCACCCACTACGTTTACGCTGCCATCGTCCTCCTCATTAAGCTGATACTGTACACTATCACCCGCATCAGTGATAAGCTCAAGGGTGTGCATGGCCGTGTTTTCTCCGCAAACGCCATAGACAGTAGAATCGTTACCCTGAGCATTCGTAGCGGTACTGTCGACACCATTGCCCGATACGCCTTTGGCTTTATCCTTACAACCCGCCATTAAACAGGCAATTACAAATAGTGGTAAAATCACAAGAATAATCTTTTTCATATGTTTATCGGTTTTCGTTTTGCTTAGCTTCGTTCCATAATTGGTCCATTTCTTCGAGCGTCAGTTCCTTTATGTCCTTGTGCATAGCCCTGGCCCGAGCTTCAATATAGCCGAAACGGGCTATAAATTTCTGGTTTGTGTGCTCCAGAGCATTGTCAGGATTAAGATGGTAAAGGCGCGCAGCGTTGATAATGCTGAACAGAAAGTCGCCCAGTTCGCGTGTAGAACGCTCAACGTCATTGCGCTTCAGCTCGGTTTCCAATTCGCTTAACTCTTCGTGAACCTTGTCCCATACGTCCTCCTTTTTGCGCCAGTCGAAGCCCACATTGCGCGCTTTGTCCTGTACTCGATAGGCTTTTATAAGCGAGGGAAGGGAATCAGGCACACCGCTTAACACCGTCTTATTTCCGTCTTTCTCCTTTTGTTTACGCTGTTCCCAGGTGCTTTCTACCTGTGTGGCCGTCGTGGGCGCAGGGCCGTCAGCTCCAACTTTCGAGGTGTTTTGCGAAGATTCCTTATATTCTACCCTGCCACTGGCACTGATATACAAGGCAGGGTCGGTCACCGTCCAATGGCCGTCCTCGTTCCAATTAATAAAATCGTGGCGGAACATCAGCTTATCCGACTGTTTGTTGCAAACGTCGGCTATATCGAAATCGGTCGTTTCCTCGCCCATAATACTGTATAAAACCACATGTTCCATGACGTCGCCAAGCTCCTTGCATATATTACGACGGTCGTTCTTTATTAAAGCATCGCAAAGCTCAAACGTCTCTTCGATGGTGTTCGGACGCAGGCTTTCAAAGGTCTGTTTGCTGTCCCAGGGGCACTCTTTGCGCAAACGTTCCTGAACATCCAGCAGCCGTTCAAAAGCCTTTATTTTCTCTTCCCTGCTATGCATAGCCGTGAATCTTTTTGCTGCAAAGTTAATGCATTTAGCCTTAAAAGTAGTAATTTTGCACAATATATATATAGATTAAGATACAAAAGACAGAATAAATGGAATTAGCAAGTAAGTATGACCCTAAGGAAGTAGAGTCGAAATGGTATCAATACTGGCTCGACAACAAGCTCTTCAGTTCAAAACCTGACGGCCGTGAGCCATATACCGTCGTCATTCCCCCTCCAAACGTAACCGGTGTATTGCACATGGGGCACATGCTTAACAACACAATCCAGGACATTCTGGTAAGAAGGGCACGCATGGAAGGCAAGAATGCCTGCTGGGTTCCGGGCACCGACCACGCCTCTATCGCTACAGAGGCAAAGGTCGTAAATCGTCTTGCACAGCAAGGTATTAAGAAAACCGACCTCACCCGCGACCAATTTCTCGAACATGCATGGGACTGGACTCACGAGCATGGAGGCATCATCCTGAAGCAATTGCGCAAGCTGGGATGCTCATGCGACTGGGATCGCACGGCGTTTACAATGGATGAGACACGCTCGAAAAGCGTAATCCGCGTTTTTGTAGACCTGTATCGCAAGGGCCTTATTTACCGCGGGGCAAGGATGGTAAACTGGGACCCGCAGGCACAGACGGCTCTTTCGGACGAGGAGGTTGTCTATAAAGACGAGCATTCAAAGCTTTACTACCTTAAATATTACGTAGCACCCGAAGACCAGGCGAAGGTATCGCGCAAAGATGAGGGTAACGTTATGCACAAAGACGGCAAAGGCTATTATGCCGTTGTGGCTACGACACGCCCCGAAACCATCATGGGCGACTCGGCTATGTGTATTAATCCCGAAGACATTAAAAATACATGGCTAAAGGGATTGCACGTAATTGTGCCGAGAGTAGGTAGGGTTATCCCCGTGATTGAAGACTCGTACGTTGACATTCAGTTCGGAACGGGATGCCTGAAAGTCACTCCTGCACACGACATTAATGACCATATGCTGGGCCTTAAGCACCATTTGGAAACCATAGACATATTTAATGACAACGGAACCATATCGAAAGCAGCAGGAATATACGTCGGTCAGGACCGTATGGATGTGCGTAAACAAATTGCCATTGACCTGCAGAATGACGGTCTGATGGAAAAAATCGAGGACTATAACAATAAGGTAGGCTTCTCCGAACGCACGAATGTTCCCATTGAACCCAAGCTGTCGACACAATGGTTCTTAAAGATGCAGCATTTCGCTGACCTTGCATTATCGCCCGTTATGGACGACGACATAGAGTTTTACCCCAAGAAATACAAGAACACATACAGGCATTGGCTGGAGAATATCAAAGACTGGTGTATCAGCAGGCAGCTGTGGTGGGGACACCGGATTCCGGCTTACTACTTCAAAACTGCAGAGGGAAAGACCGACTTTGTGGTGGCAGAGACAGCTGAAGAGGCTCTTAAGATGGCACAAGAAAAGGCTGCGGGCATAACGGCTGCGGGCCTGGAGCAGGAAAGCGACTGCCTCGACACCTGGTTTTCAAGCTGGCTTTGGCCTATCTCTCTTTTTAACGGAATACTGAATCCTGATAACGAAGAGATAAAATACTATTATCCTACCAGCGACCTTGTTACAGGACCTGACATCATTTTCTTCTGGGTGGCACGAATGATCATGGCTGGATACGAGTACCGTAAGGCGATGCCGTTCAAGCATGTTTACTTTACGGGTATTGTTCGTGACAAGTTAGGCAGGAAGATGAGCAAGAGCTTAGGGAACTCTCCCGACCCAATCGAACTGATTAATAAGTATGGAGCTGACGGCGTGAGAATGGGAATGATGCTTTCGGCCCCCGCAGGCAACGATATATTATTTGATGAGAGCCTCTGCGAACAAGGACGAAACTTCAACAATAAAATATGGAACGCTTTCCGTTTAGTACAGGGATGGCAGGTGGCTGACACGGAACAGCCGGAGAATTGCAGGCTTGCCGTAGAATGGTTTGATGCGAAACTGAAAGAAGTAAACGCACAATTGGACGACCTGTTCAAAGCATACAGAATATCAGAAGCCTTAATGATGGTGTACCGTCTGTTCTGGGATGAGTTCTCTGCCTGGTATTTGGAAATGGTTAAACCCGCTTATGTCAACGGCGAGGCACAACCTATTGACAAGGAAACCATGGATGCGACACTGCGTTTCTTTGATATTCTGCTGAAGATGCTGCACCCGTTTATGCCTTTTATCACTGAAGAGCTGTGGCAACACATTTACAATCGTAAGGAAGGTGAAAGCATAATGACTGCAGTTCTTGAAGTGGGTGACTTTGCTGAACACGACAAAGAGCTGTGTAATGATATTGAAAAGGTGAAGGGTATCGTTGCCGGTGTTCGTACTGTTCGCAATCAAAAGAATATCGCACCGAAAGAAAAATTAGAGCTTCAGGTTATTGGTGAGAACCATTATCAGGCTTACGATTGTATCATTATGAAGATGGCAAACCTTGAAGCCATCAATAACGTAACCGGGAAAAGCGCAGATGCTTCAGCCTTTATGGTGGGAACGGACGAGTTTGCTGTCCCTGTCGGCAGTTTAATAGATATATGTGCCGAGATTGAAAAGCAAGAAAAAGAACTTCAACACTTGGAAGGCTTCCTGACTGGCATAAAGAAAAAACTTGCCAATGAGAGCTTTGTTGCACATGCTCCCGAAGCAGTTGTTGCACGTGAACGTAAGAAACAAAGCGACTCGGAAGAGAAAATTGCAGCACTTAAGGAATCGCTCCAGTCGCTTAAAGCCAAACAAAAGTAAACAGAATGAAGTATTTCCTCTACTTGCTATGCGCTTTTTGCATTTGCTACTCATTTATCTCATGTGATGACGGCGATACGATTGACGTTAACGACATCAATAAACAAACCATCATTGTATACATGCCATGGACAGGAACTAACACCAATCCGGGACTTTTCTACGAGTTTAAGGAAAACCTTGACAGCATAGAGGGGGTAATTGTGAAAAGTAAGGGAACGAACGGACGGGTAATTGTATTTCTAAGTACATCACCCGACTCGTCGTCTCTTTACGAAATGATATATCACAAAGGGCAGGTTCAGCATATAAACATTAAAAAATATGCGGGTCACGATTATACCACAGCAACAGGTTTAACCTCAATTTTAAATGATGCAAAGAGCTATGCCCCGGCACTAAACTACGCCATGATTGTTAGTGGGCATGGCAGTGGCTGGACCTATAAGGAAGATTGGACGAGCTATCCTTTCCCAGCCAAAAGACATTTGCTTAGGGCAAGAGGCCGAATAACACCACCCACAACACGCTTTTTCGGAAGTGTATCAGACAATCAGTATGCTACAAATATTCCAATAATTGCAGAAGCTATAGCAAATGCCGGCATGAAGATGCAATTTATACTATTTGATGACTGCTACATGGCGAATATAGAGACAGCGTATGAATTAAGAAATGTAACCAATTTTCTGATAGCATCGACGTCAGAAGTAATGAGTATAGGCATGCCTTATCAAAGTATGTGGAAGTTGTTGGCAAGCCCAACGCCCAATTATGAAAATGCAGTTCAGGCCTTCAATACCTTTTATAAGAACTACGTTTACCCATTCGGGGCTTTGTCTGCCATCGATTGCAGAAAACTTGATAAGCTGGCAGCTCGTATGAAATATATCAATTCGAAATTCAACTTCAACGCATCACTGCGCGATAGCCTGCAGACCTTAGACGGTTTTAATACGACGCTTTTCTATGATTTAGGCGATTATGTTGCACGATTATGTCAAAATAAAGACTTGTTAAACGACTTTAACAAAGATCTTAAGGAAGCCGTTAAAGCTACCAGCCATACAGATAGCTTATTTTCGGCAATATATTCATATAGCCCACGTTATATTAAGGTGAAACGTTACTCAGGTATTACTATTTCAGACCCGAGCACAAACCCGGTAGTTATGAGAGGATTAACAAAAACCGCATGGTGGAAAGCTACCCACTAAAAAGGAAAAAGCCGAGGTATATCTGCCATAAAAACCAGAAAAATCGGTTGTGAATGCCACTCATTTCTGCCCAATGATATGATATATATTTTTGAAAATTAAAATGAAATGACTAACTTTGTTGGGGGCTTACCATAGAAACAAATATTATTAACTAAGATTTTTTACATGGCAATACAAAATATTTTCAGAGGGTTGGGCATAGCTCTTATTACACCTTTCACCACAAAGGGCGAAATAGATTATAATACTTTGGCTCGGTTGGTGGAATATCAAATTACGAATGGTGCAGATTTTTTGTGTATATTAGCAACTACTGCTGAAACGCCATGCCTGACAAAGGAAGAGAAAAACAAGATTACAGAACTTGTCAAAACAGTTGATAACGGACGCGTTCCCATCCTCAAATATTGTGGAGGAAACAATACTCAAGTTGTCATTGACGAAATAATTTCGACAGCTTGGAACGGTATTGACGGCATTCTTAGCATTTGTCCTTACTACAACAAACCATCACAAGAAGGACTTTACCAGCATTTTAAAGCCATTGCGTCGGTTAGTCCCAAACCCATTGTGCTTTATAATGTACCTGGACGCACTGGTGTGAATATGAAAGCAGAGACTACTGTACGTTTAGCACGGGAGTGTTCCAATATCGTTGGTATCAAAGAGGCATCGGGAAACTTAGAGCAAGTTGATGAAATTCTGAAAAACAAGCCTGAAACATTCGATGTAATCAGTGGCGATGACGCGCTTACCTTCTCCATGATTGCAAGTGGAGCTAAAGGTGTTATCTCGGTAATTGGCAATGCTTTACCCAGGGAATTTTCACGGATGATTCGCTTAGAATTTAACGGTGAGTATGAATCTGCAAGGAAAATACATCATATGTTTACCGAATTATACAAGTTACTCTTCGTAGATGGTAATCCGGCGGGCGTAAAAGCACTGTTAAATGATATGGGCCTTATTGAGAATATTCTGCGCCTTCCTCTTGTCCCGACAAAGATAGAGACAAAGAATAAGATGGCCGAAATTCTAAAAAGACTTACACTTTAACTTTGAAATCAAATTAGAAAAGATAAGAGGATATGCACGATGGCATATCCTCTTTTATTAATGACAGTAATAAACATCCTGTCTCATTGTTTAAATTATACGCTCAAAATGTTTTGAAGAGGTATGATTATCCAAAGTTATCAAACATAATACTGTCAGAATCAACACCCAAACTGTCAAGATAATCGGTAACTGTCTTTATTAACATCGGTGGCCCGCAAAGGTAATACTCACAGTCTTCCGGTGCATCGTGATCCTTAAGATAGGTATCACGAATACAGTTAACGGCGAAACCAGCATAATATTTAACTCCCGCCGCATCGGCTACCGGGTCAGGACGATCAAGAGATAAATGGAAATGGAAGTTAGGATATTCTTTTTCCAGCTCCCAAAAATCCTCAAGAAAGAAGGCTTCTGTGAGAGAACGGGCACCATAAAAGAAGTGCATTTCACGATCGCGACAATGTAAAGTCTTTGTCATGTGCATGATTTGTGAACGCAAAGGTGCCATTCCTGCACCACCTCCAATCCATATCATTTCACGCTTGCTGTCAAATTTAGGATGGA
>CALIIG010000054.1 GCA_938018155.1 uncultured Prevotella sp. | reverse complement strand
TTTCGCATCTTGTTCAAATCCCAATGCCAAAGGCTTCTCGCTTTTTTTATATACAGAATATAAAATAAAAGAAAGATAAAGGTTACTATTTGTGCAAGAGTTGTACCTAATATAAGCCCGTTGATTACGACGAAAGAGGTGATACCAAACAGTATTCTTAGTCCGGCTTGAGAGCCTCCAAGTATTATGCTTTCGATGGCAATTCCCGAGTATTTGCCATACCGGTTACACATGTTACTAAGTACGGTGTGTATGCAATAAGCCAGAAGATAAATAGCTAACAGAGCAATGGGAGGGAAGTTGAGAAAAAAAGCGAAACCCTCGCCTTGGCCAAGGTAAAAGACCAATAATGTAATTAGCGTAACAATAAAACCAATAGACAGGCATAATGTTGAAACATAAGGTATCTCTTCTTCATTAGCCTTTACAATAGTATTTTCATATCCTGCAAAGATGGCAATGGTAAGGATTGAAACAAACGACGAAAAGACGCCCCATTCACCAAAGTCGGCCTGTGTGTACAGGCGCGAAAGTACGGGTGTTACAACCACAGGGAGGAGGAACATCAGCAAATTGCTCGACGACATTTTCATGGTGTTGAGCAATAAGGAGGTTGTTTTTATCTTATTGATGAGTTGTTTCAAATGAATGATCCTTTCTTTGAGGTGTTCCGAATGTGTAACCTTTAGGAGATGGAACATAATACATTGTTATTCCCTGACAGCCTAATTCTATCATCTTATCGAGACAAGGAGCTGAATAAAACACTTTGATGAGCAGGTTTGACAGCTTCTTTTTTTTGTAAATATCAGGGGAGAAGTGCTTGATAAGCGTTTGTTCGCGGGTTCTTCTCTCTAAGTTTCCTTCCAGGCATGCGTAAGACTGAATATGTCCTTTCGGGTCAATATACTGATAAGTTTTTCGTACGGTGAAGAACTGTGCCCAATAAGGATAGTGCTTGTACAGCAAAGCCTCTACACAATGATCAAATGTTCCGATGTAGTGTGCGTCGAGGCCAAGTGTAAAAACAAGTGCATTCAATCGGGTCATTCGATACCAGGGAGAGTTTTCGTCCCAACAATTGACGCACCTTTTATGGTCTTTTATGAGCCATTCAGCATATTTACCCCATGCACATACGGAGTGTTGCACATTGATACTCCGTATAACGCCAGGCTGTTTTCGGAAAGTTTCTGCCAGATGGCCAGCGAAAGTTCTGTCGGTTTGTGGATTAAAAATGATGCTTCTATCCTGTTGCATCTTTGGATTGGGAAAAGCAGGCATCAGCAATGTGCCTTCGGAAGTAATAACAGACTGTATTTTTTGTATCAGCTCTTCGGCAGTTCCTGTATAATTATAGAACTCTTTCATGGCAGCATGTATACACACAATGCTGCCTTTTCTCATTCCAAGCTGGCACATGATCTTTATTATATCATCACTATTATACTTTTGATGATATATGATCATACCCAGTTGTTTGTGAATATTCTTCCTTAATAGTGAAATATCCTTTACGCCAGTAATGCGCTTAAAGACAATTCCTAAGGAAGTAAGAAAGCTGGCCGACATGCTTTTATTATGCGAGAATCTTCGAAATATCTTTTCTTAGAACCCAAATGGTGAGTATAATGCCCGTAAGCAGTTCCATGACCAATACAAAAATCATACGTTTAGGACCTGCGGGCTTGATGGGAACAGAGGCACCTTTCAAAACCGTGAAGACAGGGGTCTTTTCTTGTAATTTAGCCCTTGCAGCGTCATACTGGTTCTTTGCGTTCGAATAAGTGTTGAATTTTAATTGCATATTGTTCTCCAAATCTTCAATCTTTGATTGGACAGACTGCAATATAACATCCTGGTTGGCATCAGAATATGAGGCGTAAACCTGCCTTGAACGCTCGTAACTGGCCTTGGCTTCGCTTACCAATTGTTTGTAATAAGCTACATCTTTGCGTGCCTTGTCGGTACGATATGCCGTAATATGACGCTTAAGTACATTACTGACAGAATCGGCCAGTATCTTACACGTCAGAGGATCCTGTGCTGTTGTTGCAATGGTAATAACGCCATCCTTTGAATCTACTTTCAGAGATATGTTACTTCTGATGGCTTCTACTACCTTGTCCTGCATCTTATTCAGATAGTAAGGTGATTTAATATCTACCTTTAAAGGCCCTTCTTTCTTACCCAATATGGTGCTCCACCAGGGTTCTTTCTGCCTGTTGGCCAGATAATCGAAGTAGGAATATCGCTTCCCATCAATTGTTTGTATTTGAATACTGAAAAGATCGACAATGAATTTGTTGTCTTCCATAAGCTCTGGATAGAGCAGAGGAGTGATAGCATCCGAGCTTTTTAATTGGGACATATCAAATCCGAGTGATGACGCAAGGGAACCGATGGCTCCCGATGACGACGAACTTTCAACCTCAGGAGCCAGTTTTATGTCGGTTGTATAGTATCGTGGGACACAAAGTATGATGTAAACGGAAAGAACAAACGCTACTAACAACGTTATAAAATATAATAATTTGTGTTCCCTTATTTTTTTAACGACTAAGCGCAGGTTAATAACTGCTACTTCATTATCATACATATTCAACACCAATCAAAAAAGTTGATCATTTATCAATTGCCAGTTTCTCTTTATTTAACCACATTGGCTATCGTTGCTATCATGGCGGCGATGCTGGCCATGCCTGTTCCGAGGCTCATGGTTTCGGCAATCGACATTTTGCGTGTAATTTTACTCGGTACAACTATCTCACATCCAGGTTCCACTTTAGCACCAGACTTTGCCTTTGCCACCATACCGTTCATATAAATAATGTATGCTCCGCTCTTTCGGGCATTTTGAGCATAGCCTCCTGCTGCGTTAATGTAGTAGTGAGCACTCTTACCTTTCTGGAACGAAACAACATTGGGATACATCACTGCACCGTTAATCTTTACCGTTGCAGTGTAGCGTGGCAAGATAAGACGGTCACCGGCACGCAGAACAATGTTCGCATCGCTCTGTGGATTGCTTATGGCTTTGTCAAGCTCAATGCCTACAGGATAACTGTTGGGCACCTGAAATTTCTCAAGCTGACTCTTTTTTGCCTCTGACCCTATTTGCATGATATTGCTGTTCTGCGAGCTTGCGGCAAGCTGAAGAAGCTGTTGCTGCAACTGCTCCTGCTGCATTTTGTAGGCCGCTTCCATGCGGGCCTTCTCGTCGGCGTTGGCTTGTCGTTCAAGACGTGCGCCCTTGATGTAGGCTATGTCTGTAATACCGCCTGCGGCTTTCAGCAGGTCGGTGAGGCGGGCGTTGCGCTTACTTAGCGTGTATGTGCCCGGGAACTGTGCCTCTCCCTCTATGGTTACATTCTGCTGAACCGAATAGGAGGGGTTCTTGCGCACGTAAACCTGGTCGAAGGGCTGCAGTACGAAGCCTTGCTCGCCGGCAATGACGAATCCGTCTTTCAGTGCAAAGGTGTAGTTCCGTGCAATGATACTGTCGGTGGTCAGGGCATGGGGGGTAACTACACGGCGCGAAACGTCAACCTTTACAGTCGATGCAGTCTCTTTCAAGCCTCCGGCCTGCAGCACAAAGTCTTCCAGAGTCTCATTGTCAGCATATTTGTAAATCCCGGGGTATTGCACCTCGCCTTGTATCGTTATGGTGCGTTCTGTCATGGCTGTCTGCCTGGTAGGGATGAAGAGCACGTCGTTTTCTTTCAAAGGAATATCGGCTGCATCGCCGTTCATGATGCCCTTGACGTCTACCGGAATAACTTTCAGCGTGCGGTCGTCCTTCATGCGATGCATGACGGCACGGTTGGTAAAGGCGTCCTCGGTGAGGCCTTCGGCGTGCTGAATAAGGGTGCGGACACTGTTGATACCGTCGCCCAGCTGATACATCCCGGGGCGGAAGACGGCGCCTTTTATCTCTACCGTGTTGTGGTAGCGGGGCAGAATGGAGTCGACGCTGACGCTATCGCCGTCGGCCACATGAAAGCTGCTCATGTCGAATTCCTCAACGTTGAACACCGCATATTCGCGTCCCGTCTTGCGGTTTACGCGAACAGCCTTTGTATAGGCGTCACCGGTGAAGCCTCCGGCATATTTCAAGAGGGTGCTTACGCTCTCGTTTTTCTTCATTTCGTAGTACATGGGGCGCTTCACCTTGCCCGTGATGTTCACCAGACAATCGTATGGTCCCACGGTAATTACGTCGCCGTCATTCAGCCTTACGTTCCCTGTCATCTTGCCGTTCAGGATATAATCGTAGATGTCGCACACGCTGATGAGGTGGTTCCTGCGGTATATCTTGATGTTTCGCAGCGTCCCGAGGTCGTTCGTTCCGCCGGCCATGTACAGGGCATGAAATACGGTAGAGAACGCCGACAGGGTGTAAGTGCCCGGCACTTTTACCTCTCCCATGACGTTGACGGAGATTGTACGGGTCTGTCCTAACGACAGACTGATACGGCTGCTGCTGTACCGGCTGCCGAGCGTGCTGCGTATACGGGCTTTCGCTGCGGCCACAGAGAGCCCGCCAACCTGTATGGGACCGAAGCCTTCAATGACTATCTGCCCGTCAGGCGACACCGTACAGTCGAAGGTTTTCTGCGATGCACCGTAAACGTCTACCGAAACAGCGTCTCCGGGCCCCAGCACATAGTTCTGCGGTGTAGCTATGTTCATGGCGGGCTCAAAGGTGAGATCCTTGTTGTTGAAGATGTCACGGCCGAATACCTTCCGTCCTTGGTCCTCTTTCTTCTCGTCGTCCTTCTCCTCCTTTTGCTTTGTCAGTGGCGACAATTCGTTCTGCATTTGGATGAAGTCCTGGTCGTTTTCGTCATATTCTTTTTCCCACGTCGTGTTGCCCTGCACGCGTTGTGAGGTGGTCGCCGCACGCTTGCGGTTCATCGCTGCCGTTGTCTTTTTGTCGGCTTCAGCCTCTTCCTCGGTCTTCTTCCCGTTGTTGGTTCTGAGACGTGAGGCTGCTCGGTCCACCTGTTCGGCACTGCCCAGTCCCAGGTTTTGCTTCTGTCGGTCATACATTTTCTTCACACGCCTTATCTGTGATATGTCTACACCGTTCTGCATAAGCCGCGTGACGATTTGCGACTGCGACGTGCCCTTGGCCACCTCCTTTTGCACAAACTCGGCAACTTGCGAATCAGTCATTGACGACTGGGCCATGATTCCCGTCGAAATCAGGCTGAGGAACATGACGAAAACAATGAGTCTTTTCATTATCTATGTTTTATTATTCTCTTAAGAGAATGTTTTTCCTAAATAGTATTAACCCTCGTTTTATCGAAAATATTGTATGTTTTGCAAAAGTACATAAAAAAAGCGTAACGCCTTACAGTTTAGGCTTTTTGATGAAAAAAATAATAAGAATTTGCCGCGCCGGCATTATTTGCGTGGGTTCTTGCAAGCTTTCAATGCGAAAAACTCACGCTAAAACGGGCGAATACGGCCTGATGATGACAAAAAATATATAGTAAAGATGCCTTTTTACGCCGAAAAGATATATATTTGCAGCGTGAACCGGCCTGAAAGGGTGGTGGCAGGGCCTGCAGGATACATGCTTCAGGGTTCCCCTCCAGCTTGACGGAACCGGCTCATGCAACTGTACATCGCATTGGGGTTGACTGGATTTGACAGCAGATGAGATGGTACGTAAGCACGCGGAGCCTCGTTGGCTTGCTCCTTAAACAAAGCGATCGAAAATTTAATTGGCGAAAACAATTACGCTCTCGCTGCCTAACTGAAGTACAGTAAGTTACTGGCTTTATCGCGTTACAAGGTAATGCGACGAGACATCGCTCCGAGGATGTTTTTCCGAATCTGAGGAATCAGCGGTGCAGGACAATCGGAAATGGCTTTCGTAAGCCTCGTTGCGGAAGCGAGATTAAGAGGATAAGGGCGTAGTTGGTGGTCCGGGTCTTGCTGCGTCACGAAAACCAAAGGCCGGAATAAACGTGTAGAAAGCGTATGGTTTCGCTGTTTGGACGTGGGTTCGAATCCCACCAGCTCCACACTTTGTACCTTGAATAAAAGGGTATTTGAAGAATGGATTAAATTAGATAATCACCGCAACTCATCAGAGCTGCAGTGATTATTTATTTATATACATCCCTGTTTGGGGGTACATACAGATATCAGTAAGTTGCTCAAAAACCTTCCAACCAGCTACAATATGGCTACAGGAAAAATCATCTTTGTAAAATTGTAGCCAGTGATACCATACGTAGTACACACAGATACCACATTGTCATTCAAAGAACTATGTCAAACTTTACAGCTGTAAAAACAATGTGGAACTTGTCTGTAGCCAAGTCGAAAACACGATTTATTTCTGCACTAAAAACTTATAAATATAAAGGGTATTTTAAGAACAATTTTCTATCTGTGAGGTAATTATTTGAACACGAAAGGCGATGTACCTATTATTATATCTAATCATTAAAACTTATGACAACAGCAAAGAAAGAACTATCCTACTTCATCTGAAGTTGGAGAACTACGGAATGAGTATTTCCCAGAAATGCTGAGCGACAAATCTTTCATAACGGCAAGATCCGATGAAGCCCTAACCCCTTACAGCGAGGCTGTGGTACAAGACTTCTCGTATTCCGAAGTGGAAACAATGGTAAGCGAAGTGTTGCATTGATGATAGTATTTCTCCAAGTACGATAACCTCGTATCAGTCCTGAAACAAGAGTTTGAGAATGAGCGGATCTCCCCACTACCCGATAGACTTGTTATAAGACCTCTAAAGAATAAGGCCGTATAAAGTATTTTCGAAAAGTATGAACTGACAGACAACCAGAGTATGAGAAACTATACACCGAACAGACAAGTGTGTACGTTGTCAAATAAAAGTGCACAACTGCAAATGTAGTTATTTATGCTGTAAT
>CALIIG010000053.1 GCA_938018155.1 uncultured Prevotella sp. | reverse complement strand
GATTCGCAAACAGGGCTATCGCTCTATTATGATTAACTATAACCCCGAAACCGTGTCGACCGACTATGACATGTGTGACCGTCTCTACTTTGACGACTTATCGTTCGAGCGTGTCATGGATATTATCGACTTTGAACAGCCTCATGGTGTCATTGTTTCGACGGGCGGGCAAATTCCCAACAACCTTGCCATGTATCTTGATGCCGAAAATGTGCCCATCTTAGGCACGTCGGCTAAGGACATTGACAATGCGGAAGACCGTGCCAAATTCTCGGCAATGCTTTCACGCAACGGCATTAACCAGCCCGAATGGAGTGCTCTAACCTCGATGAACGACATTGAAAAGTTCGTCAATCGCGTCGGATTCCCCGTACTTGTACGTCCAAGTTACGTGCTTTCGGGGGCTGCAATGAACATCTGTTCAAACCGTGAAGAGCTGGAACGCTTCCTGAAACTGGCTGCCAACGTAAGCGAAGACCATCCCGTTGTGGTATCAAAATTCATTGAACATGCCAAGGAAATTGAGTTTGATGCCGTAGCCAGGGACGGCGATATTCTGGCTTATGCCATATCCGAACATATTGAATTTGCCGGCGTTCACTCCGGCGACGCTACCATACAGTTCCCTCCACAGAAGCTCTATGTGGAAACAGTGCGCCGCATTAAGCGCGTAGCGCGTAAGATTGCAGAGGAGCTTCACATCTCAGGACCGTTCAACTGCCAGTTTATGGCGCGCGAAAACGATATACTTGTCATTGAGTGTAACCTCCGCGCAAGCCGCTCGTTACCTTTCGTTAGCAAGGTGTTGAAGCTGAATTTCATTGACCTTGCTACGAAAGTTATGCTGGGCATACCCGTTGAAAAGCCCAACAAGAACCTTTTCGACCTGGATTATGTGGGCATTAAGGCGAGCCAGTTCTCGTTCAACCGCCTGCAGAAGGCCGACCCCGTGCTGGGTGTTGACATGAGTTCCACGGGCGAAGTGGGCTGTCTGGGCGATGATACCAATCAGGCTTTATTGAAGAGTATGCTGTCGGTAGGGCAGCGGATACCGGCCCATACCGTGCTGCTGTCGACAGGTGGAGCCAGGCAAAAGGCCGAGATGCTGGATGCAGCCCGCGAGCTTATAGCCCATGGCTATGAACTTTATGCCACTCCTGGCACATCGCGCTTTTTGTCAGAGAACGGCGTTGACAACGTGCTCGTTCACTGGCCGTCGGAGGAAGGTGAGACGCCGCAGGCCTTAGACCTTCTGCATGAGAAGAAAATCGACATGGTTGTCAATATTCCAAAGAACCTCACTGCGCGAGAATTGACGAACGGCTACAAAATCAGGCGTGCAGCTATCGACCTGAATGTGCCGCTGATTACGAACAGCAGACTTGCCTGTGCTTTCATTCATTCGTTCTGTACATTGTCGTTAGACGATATTGATATTAAGGCCTGGGGTGAATATTAAGCGATTTTAACAGGAGGTTGTAACCCATTTCAACACACAGTTTTGGTTGCGCAAACCTTGCATAACATTAAACAACTGAAAAGGTTATCATCTTTCTATGATAACCTTTTTTTGTTTTCATGATTAATAAACAGGGTAGAAGCCCGGTGTCAATGACGTATCCATACTTCAGGTATGGTTATTTGTCATGTTGTTTTAGCCCATTACGCTGTCCGTTTACATTTATTTTCTCATTGTTCGACGGCTGTCAGCAACGCTGTTGACGGCCGTCACACCTATTGTTCGACGGTCGCCGTACGCGCTGC
>CALIIG010000052.1 GCA_938018155.1 uncultured Prevotella sp. | reverse complement strand
GGAAGGTCGTAGGCTATCAGGAGAGCACCGACGGCGGTGCCAACTGGTCGGCACTCAGCACCACGAAGCCCGCATGGCTCGACGCCCTGCCCAAGGCCAATGGCGACGGCGGAACAACAGCCGAAGGCGGCGCAGCTACTGTGCAGACATCAGGCCTTGTCGATAAGCTCGCTGCACGTAACAACGCATTGAAGACAGCTACGCCCAAAGGTTCGGCAGGCAACTACTACGACCTGTCAATCCACGACTACAAGGGTAACCCGACAAACCGCAATACGGCCAACTCGTATCTGATTTCAGCTCCTGGCTATTATAAGATACCTTTGGTTTACGGCAATGCCATCGAAAACGGAATCAACAACCCTCACTCGTACAAGACTACTGTAGGGGGATGTTTACAGAACTTTATAGACCATGCAGACGTGAACATTGACGACCCTTGGATTACACAGACCAACAGTGGCGCGAATGTCCCTGACGGTGCGAAGATAGTATGGACCGACCAAAGCGGCATTGTCGAAGCCAGCAGCCTCGGCGTTGAGGGCAGCGGAACGAACGCCTTTGTTCACTTCCACGTTCCTGCGGACAAGATTAAGAACGGCAACGCCGTCATCGCCGTTACCAAGGGTGGCACTGTTGTATGGTCGTGGCACCTGTGGTTTGCCCACGACGACGTGCTCAATACCATTACCCTGGGCTACAGTGGAGGTAGTAACAAATTCACCAAGCAGACCTTGGGGGCAGCTTACATCAAATGGGAGGGCTCTGCCTATGACGAGCCACGTCAGGTACGTATCAAGGTAGAGCAAGAGATTGCCAATGGCGGTACCAAACAAAACGCTACGATCACCATTACGCAGAATCCGGGCAGCGTCAAGAGCATGTCTTCTACGCTGTATCAGTGGGGACGTAAGGACGCACTGCCCGGCACTGATGCTATTGCCGATGGCAGCTATGCTTTCGCAAGTACCGCTGCTAATCGCTCCGTAGGCTACGCTATTCAACATCCGGAAATCATGATTCATACAGGTAATAATTGGGGATGGAGTAGTACTGATATCTACAACCTCTGGTCAATGGACGATCCCAATCTTAATGGTACTCCCTACGTTCCCGTTGTGAAGACCATCTATGACCCTAGTCCCGCTGGTTTCAGGATAGTTCATGCGAATGGTTATGGCAGCTTCGCCACATCTGGTGTCTGGGAGAATGGATGGAATTTCAGGTCTTATAGCGGTCCCGGTTCTAATACCGTCTACTTTCCTGCTACGGGTGCTCGTGATCCATTCTCTGGTGTACTGACAGGTGTGGGCACAACAGGCTGCTACTGGTCGGTTTGTCGAGGCGTACCACAAAGATGCTGGGGAATGGTGTTTAACGCAGGATACTTTACCCCCTCAACTCCTCCAAGACAGGCAGATGCGTGGGCTGTACATCCTGTGACAGAATAAGAAGAAGGCTTACTTTCTGTGATTATCATTTGAGTATGAGCATCCGGAAAAGATTACAGCTTGTAGGCGGGAAGTTTCTCCTCGAGAGTAGCCTGATTTTCTCTTAGGAGGAAGTTTGTCGGCATCAGGAAGGAAGAAAACCGCGACCAAGGAGAAAACTTATTTACTCTTAGGAGGAAATTTACCGGCACCAAGGAGAAAGATTATCTGCTCAAAGGAGAAAATCCGTCTTCCTGGTAGAAGAAACAAAAATCAACCCAAAACGCCACCGAACCGGAGCCTGAAAGGGCAAAGGCGAGGGGCGTTTGTTATCATCATTATTTTTTAATTGTTAAAAAACTAAACCGTTATGAAGATTAAGTTAGTGAAACGGCAGGACCCGCGGAAGAAAGACGACCCCGGGAAATGGTATGGAAACCCCGTGAACATGGGTACGAAGACCATTGCAGACATTGCCGAAAACATTTCGGGACGGTCGTCGCTGACGCGCGGCGACATTCTGAACGTACTGAGCAACTGCCTCGATGAGGTTCCGAAGTTCCTGCGCGACGGCTTCAGCGTTCAGCTGGACGAGCTGGGCACAATGCGCATTTCGTTCTCGAGCAAGGGCGCGGCCGCAAAGAAAGATTTCAACACCACAACCCTCAAGCCCCGCATTATCTTTACGCCGAGCGTAAGGTTCAAGCAGATGCTGCAGAACGCAAGGTTTGAGGTAGACAACGACGGCGACGAAAAGGAAGGGAAGAAAAAGAAGAAGGACGACAAGAAAGAAGAAGAGGTTATGCCGTAGGCAGATGCGTGAGCTTCGTGCCCGGTTCTGCAAATCTCAAGGAATGTTCCCGCAGCATGACAAGGCGCGGGAACTTTTTTGTATACGCCCGCATAAACATTAAAACGTAAAGCCATGGGCCAAAGGCACAAAACATATTGCTGTTTATACCGTTTGGCCCATGGTTTTTATTTGACCGGAGCCGGGGTCGGCAAAATAATGACAAAGCCCCTGTCGGGAATTACAGAACGGGATATTGCGAATTGCAGAGCCGAAAGCTACCAAAGACAGGACCGAAAGCTACCAAAGACAGGACGGAAGACTATCAGTTGCGGAGCAAGGGGCCGGGTTATTTCCGTATATAATCTTTGGCAACGAGGTCGTAGTAAAGGGCTTCGAGCTCGCCCAGCGACAGTTTTTCAACGCTGTGCTCAATGGTTCGTATCAGCTCTTCGCGCCTGCTGTCCTCGTCTCCGCCAAAATGGGTAAATACCTTTTTCATGATTACTTGCCTTCTGATTCGCGATGGGTCACATTGATACTGATGATTATTGACGCCCATATTGATGTGTATGGCCTGCCAAGCCGGCGTTTACTCCCACTCAATAGTCGATGGCGGCTTTGAAGAGATGTCGTAACACACGCGGTTTACGCCCTTTACCTTGCGGATAATCGCGTTAGAAACATCGGCCATAAAGTCGTAAGGCAGACGTGCCCAGTCGGCCGTCATGGCGTCCATAGAGGTTACGGCCCTCAATGCCACGGGGTGTTCGTAGGTGCGTTCGTCGCCCATCACGCCCACCGAGCGTATGGTTGACAGCAACACTGCGCCGGCCTGCCATACATGATTGTACAAACTGCTGCCGTCATTCATTTTATATTGGTGCATTTTTTCGATATAAATATCGTCGGCATCTTGCAGAATGCGCACCTTTTCACGTGTAATATCGCCCAGAATGCGCACCGCAAGGCCCGGCCCCGGGAAGGGGTGACGCTTAATTAAATGTTCGGGCATCTTCAGTTCGCAGCCCACACGGCGCACCTCATCTTTAAACAGCCACTGCAGGG
>CALIIG010000051.1 GCA_938018155.1 uncultured Prevotella sp. | reverse complement strand
CTCCAAAGCGCGCGCTGTCGACGGTCCAGTTGCCCGTTGTGTTTGCCCAGTTCTTGCCTTCCTGATATTTTCCGGCGTCCTGATGCCAGCCGGCGTCGAGCCAGAACACGTCAGGACGGATGCCAAACTGGTAGTTACGGTTTACCATGGCAATGGCATACTTCTGCGTCAGGCACGAATATTCCTGCATAGGCTGGGGTTCATGGTAGTTGAAACCGGTTGAAAAGGGATACTGTGCCACCTTACCGTCAACGCGCCGGCTGTTATGTTCGAGCACTAAACGGCGAAATTGGTTGGTGCCATCGACGTAATTGCTGCCCTCCCAAAACATCAGGTTGATGCGTGGCGTACGTATTTGTTCGGCGGGACGGAGGTAAAGGTTCAGGCGTTTCTGGCCCGCTTTCAGGTCAACGGTGCCGTTATCCCGGGCACAAACAGATGTTTGCCATGTGCCTGTCCAGCCTATGCTGAGCACCACACCGCCGCCACGGGGCGACGTAATGCAGAAAAACGGCGTATATTTACCCTGACTGGAGCGGCCGCCTTCGGGCGACATTACCATAGGTTTGCCCGCAGGAAGCGTGAGCTGACGGGGCTGAAAATCGGCGTTTGTAATCTGGCTTCCTTCAATATAGTTCAGTACGAACGGACCTTTGCCGCCATATTGCAGCCCGAGGTCGACGGCCTGCAGGGAGCGGATAGCCTTTGAATTGACCTGTCCCTGGTTTTCAACGTGCAGTGTCCAGTCGATACTGCCATACTTTAAAAAGCCTTTTACGTCGCAACGCACACGCAAACCGTCGTGGGGATGGGTATAAACAAACGTGTATGCCACCTCACCGGGGTTGTCGGCAGGCTGTGAAGACGCTTCGTAAAGCCACGTCTTAATAAACGATGCCGACGGCTGCCCGTCGTAAACAAACGAGAAAGGCGGCACCTTGCCGCGGGCAAAGGCCTTGCGTATCCATGTCCTGACGTCGGGAGCGCGCCGTCCGGCCTTAACCGTTACCTGACAAACGGCCTCCGTGGCAGGCAGCACGGTAAGCACTGCCAGCCACAAAAGGCCGAAAACAGAACGATAAAACGTGTGTTTATTCATAGTAAATGCAGGTATTAGTTGGCGTAACCCGGGTTCTCAACCAGGTTATGGTTCTGGGCAATACGCGAGTTTCCAACAGGCCAGTAATAGTTTTTGGCCGGGAATACCGGTGTACTGTTAGGCCCGTCAATATCATCAACTACCAGAACATAGAACTTAGGTGTTGCCCCCGGTATAATTTTGTTGCGTGAATCGAGCAGCGATGTGGGGTCGAGCACATAGGTAAAGCCCTTGTGCGACCTCGATAACGTTTGTTCAGCCACACGCCAACGGCGCAAGTCCCAATAGCGGTGGTTTTCGAAGCACAGCTCAATTTCGCGCTCATGACGAAGCTGTTCGCGCGTAATGCTTGTAAGAAGGGCAATGCCTGCGCGGCTGCGTATTTTGTTTACATTGTCCAAAGCCACGGCCGTATTGCCCATTTCGAAGGCTGCTTCGGCCTGATTGAGCAGAATTTCAGCATAGCGGAATATATGGTAATCGGTGGTAGAGGTGCAGAACCACGTTTGTACGTCGGCGTTATCGTCCAAGTATTTGCGCACGCCAAAACCGGTATGCAACAGGCTGTATTCGGCTACGCGCGCCAGCTGGTCGCCTATTGCACCAATGCCCTTGTAAGAACCGAAACGCCCGCTTTCAATAACGCCGTTGCGTTTCTTGATACCACGGTGCATGTCGACGCGGTTTTTGCCGAAACAAACACCACCTATAGCATTGGGCCATTCGGTGCCATTGGTCCACACATCAGCTGCCAGACGCGGGTCACGGTCGCCAAAAAGCTCATCCATCGTATAGCTTTGTGCCGGGTTTATGTTCAGTGTTCCTGGCGTTCCATCCTTGCGTTCGAACTTCTCTACAAAGTCAAGGTAAGGCATATGGTAGTTACCGACACCCCATGCACTGGGTCGAGGGCACTCGCACATGTCCCAAGACCAAAGCCCAGTGCCTCCTGACTGCCAGTCGGGACCCGTATGACGCCACACCATTACGCCCTCGCCGTTATCCTTTTTCAGGAAAACGTTGCGATAATTGGTTACTTTATCAGCATCCTTATTGTAAAGAGCAAACTTGCCACTCTGGATAATCTTGTTGCAAGCATCGTAGCAAAGCTGGTAATAATGGTTGGCATCGGCGGGAGCAAAGCCCAGCAGGCCGTCGAGTTGCTGTTGTCCCCATTGTGCAATGCTGCCGGCAAAGAGGGCGGCGCGGCTCTCCAGGGCATAGGCTGCCCATTTGGAAGCGCGCCCCGCTTCCTGCTGTGCGGGAAGCTCCTGCGCGGCTTTTTCACACTCGTCGATGATGAAATCGTAACACTCTTTTTCGCTTTTGCGCTTGGGATAGAGCACGGTTGAGTCGGCATCGATGGCCTGCACGTCAGTAATAACAGGCACACCGCCGTAACGTTTAACCATGGCAAAATAGCAGAAAGCGCGCAGGAAGCGGGCCTCTCCTTTCAGTTTCTCCTTGTCTTCGAGTGTTGTTTTATCGATGTTATCCATGAAACTGTTGAGGTTTCGTATCTGATAATAGGCGTTTCCCCACCATTGCAGATAGGTGTCGTTAACCTGATAGCCGTAACGTTTAAGCGTATTGAAATCGGTTTGTGCACCAAAATTATAGCAGGTTTCATCGGCAAGCTCCATCGATCGCGTTGAGCCTTCAATCTGTTCGCTTTGTCCCATCCAAACGCCCCAGCTGTTATCGTCGCGGTTTAACGTTGCACCTTTCCAGGTTGAAGCCGATGCAGGGCAGTCCTGTACCATCACGGGGGTATAGGCATACAGCTGTGCAAGGTGCTGGAGTATTAAGGTTTCATCGCTCCATACTACCGCATCGGTATAGCGGTCAGTAGGTGTTTGGTTCAACACATCCATGCACGAGTTGAACGATAACACGGATAATGCTGCAATAGCTAAATATATCTTCGTTTTCATGACGTTATATTTTAAATGAATCAATTGTGGAACCATAAGGTTAGAAGGAAAGATTTACACCGAAACTAACCGTATATTGTTGTGGATAGCCAACGCCGGCATAATGGCCTTCGGACATTTCGGGGTCGACACCATATTTATTAAGGTTGCTCAACGTGAAGAGATTGGTACCCGCTACATACAGGCGGACGCGCTCCAAACCCAGGTTTCCGATGACCGATTTGGGCAACGAGTAACCCAATGCCACGTTGCGGAGGCGCAGATAAGAGGTGTTATGGTTGCGATAATCAGAATAAAGCCAGTTAACTGTGGCCGTACCACCCGGACGAGGAGTGTATGCCCACGGGTCGTTATTGTCCTCACGCCACATGCTTTTGTATTTCAATTCGGTTTCGCAACCGTCTAAAACCACATACGTTGTGTAGCCCCATGCACCCTGTAACAGGCCCTGAAGGTCGAAACCCTTGTAGGCAAACTTAAAGTTAACGCCGAACATCCAGTGAGGACACGTGCTTTTTCCTATGACAGTCTGGTCGCGCCAGTTAATAACACCGTCGCCATTGAGGTCCTTATATTTTGCATCGCCGGGACGGAGCTTGCTGTTGTCGTTGTTCAATACATCGTACGTGCAGTTCCAATTGTTTATTTCTTCCTGCGAAGTAAACAGTCCGTCGAACACGTAGCCGATGCGACGGTCGGTATAATTGCCCTGCATACGGTAGAGACGCTCCTGATCGGGGTCGGTGTAATTGGCCTCATCATACTTGGCCCACTTCGCTCTTGCATACGAAATATTAGCACTTACGTCGTAAACAAAGTCGCTAAGTTTGCCTGCCGTGCCCGCACTGAACTCGAATCCGTCGGTATTTATACTGTTCAAATTTTCGACAGGCAGGTTGGCTCCAAACGTTGAGGGAACAGAAGCAGAGCGTTGTCCCGGGATGCCTTTGCGGCGACGGCGGAACATATCAAAGCTGCCGTAGAGCTTTCGGCCCCACAATCCGTAGTCGATACCTAAGTTGGTGATAGCCATGCGTTCCCATGTCAGTCCGGGATTAGGCAGTCCGGTAGGCAAAAGACCAGAGGTAAGCGTGTTGCCAAAGGTATAGGAATTGTCGTACGAATAACCGGTAAGGAAGGCAAAATTGGCCACGCCGTCGTCGCCCGAAGCACCATAACTCAGCCTGAGTTTGAGCAATTCAACAGCCTTCAGCGGTTTCATGAAAGGCTCGTTAGCCACATTCCATCCCACCGAAACGCTGGGGAAATAGCCCCACCGGCTGCCTTTTGCATAGCGTGAAGAGGCGTCGGCACGGAGGATGCCTTCAAAAAGATAGCGGTCTTTAAAGTTATAGTTCAGACGTCCTATCCAGCTAATGCGGCCCACGGCAGCCGAATTGGAAGAAACATACGACGTTGTGGGGTCGCCTGCAAAGAACTCATCGAGGACGTACGACTTGAAACCTTCGCGGCTTCCGCTAAATCCCGAGTTGCGAAACAGGTCATATTCGTAAATGGCCTGAGCACTAAGGGTATGGGCTTCGTTAAACGTTCGGTTGTAATTCAGCGACAACTGCATGTTGGTATGGTTGTTATCCGAATTGGACATACCCATGTGCATGGGGTCTTGCGACTTGCGAGAGAATGTGTATTCGTTGGTATCGGCGTTGTATGTGTAAAAAGACTGCTGCTTTTTAAACACTTTACTGCCGTCCTCGGTATGAGAATAGGTAACCGATGCGCGTGCATTGAGCCCCTGAACATACTTCGAATCGTACTTCAATACGCCATGAACAACGGTCATATTCTTCTTTAAGTTCTGATAACCACTCAGCTCTGTGTTCGTCCCAAAGATTGGGCTTCCGTAGGTAATACCTGCATAAGCCAGCTTGTTTTCGTCGGGAAGTGAGAGCGGATATTGCGGATCGGCCGCATAAATCATGTCACGCCAGAAGTTGTCGGGGGTTGACATGCCGTCGCATGCCGCCGGATAAAGTCGCTGCTGCTTGTAATATTTCAGGTCGATTGACGCTGTAAGGCGGGGGGCAATCTCGGCATCAACATTGGTCATGATGTTTAAATGCTCGTAACGTCCGCCGTGTTTCTTAAGCAGAGTTTCCTGTCGTCCGTAGCCGATATAGCTGTAATATTTCAGCTTATCCGTTCCGCCCGATACACTTACATTATGATTTTGCATGGGCGCAAGGGAACGAACGCTGGCTCCAAACCAGTCAGTGTTGAGATAATGAGGGTCTGTTCCCTTCTTGAAAAGCTCAATTTCTTCGGCCGTATAGGGTGCTCCGGCAGGATTATTACCTCCGTAAATCCACACGTCGTTTAAATATTGTGCACGCTGTGCCGATGTTGTAAAAACATTATAATAAAAAAAAGACCATCCTCTGAACTTCGCTTCCAAAAATTGGACACAATTTTTGGATTGCAGTTCACTGGGGATGGTCTTTTTTATGTTTGTAAATCCTTTGGTACTGTTAACTGTTTCCAATTATCTAGTTCAGGGATTTCCAAGGTATTTATTGTTTTTTGAATCCAATAGTTTAAGGACACCTCATTTCCTACATATTGTTCGAATAAATAGGTGTTGCCAGGCGTGTCTTGTTGGTTTCCATCGTCATCGATGGTGTGTCGGGCAGATTCTTTTAGATAGAGCTGCACTCTAAATGGGGTCGATTGCTTGCCTTTAAAAATGAAATAGGATGGGCCCACAAAGTCATGAGTACGAATATTAATTTGTTCGTACTTTTTCTCTTTTAATCCTTGTAATGCAGCTTGAATCATAGCGTTTGCATCATCGTATTCCTCTAGCAAAAACGGCTGTTGATCCACATCGAGCACGTAATGCCAGGTTGGCTTTTCTTCGTCCTTTTCGATAGTCCAATTATCCTCGAGGCTAGGCAATTGATGATTATCGTAAAGCTCTTTCAATAGGCTTATGGTATTCTCTTTGTCGTAAATGGACTTGTAGATAATTTCATGTCCTTCTGATGGATCATAACCATGTAGCCTTATTTGATAGTGATCTCGTAGCATCCGTTTTACATCGACCTTAAAGATATTGCGCAATGTATCTGGGACGGATAGGAAATGATTGTAAAAGCTGAGCTTCATTTCTTCTTGTGACTCTAAGGCGGTTTCAATGGTTTGCCAGTCGTACAAGGTTGTATCCCATAGGAAGTCGTCCATGGTTACAGATAAGCGGGCCGCATTTTGAGGCCTGTTGGTAGGCGCAGGGCGCACCGTAGTAGTTGACTCGGCAATACCTTCTTTGTATTGCCAATGACCATCGACCTCTTCAAAGGCTGCTAAGCGTTCTTCTGCTTCGTCATCGATAGGAATATCTTTTAGCTCCGGATCTAAATTGGCTTTATGAGATAAGATATATTGATGGGATTGCTCGTAATAGGATACGGCTTGATCTAAATCTGGCTTGCCAGTTACATAGCCTTTTTCGTAGGCATAACCTAAAGCAACACGTGTTAAAGCGCGTGTAATATCATAGAACAGAACGCGATTCTCCTCTTCAAAGGCTCGTTGTTCCTCGTCTAAGACACGTAGTAATGATTGCACACCAAAGCGTATATTTTTCGTTACCCCTAAACCGTGGATTCGCATGTATCCGATATAGGGCAAGGCGAATATGAAGCGATCTTTTGTAGCCGCCATATGTGTTAAATCTGCAATGAGACCCCAGTCAAGAGGCAGGTGGCCTATGTGAAAGATATAGCCAAAGGCTGCCTGTAAGGCGGTGTACCCTGCATCACTAAACTGTTTCGTTGCCGCACGGCGGTAGAGACCGATAGCCTTTACCGGATCGTAGGGAATCGTAGAACGTAACGCTTTAGCATCATAGAAATGATAGTAATAATCCGCTAATTCTGCGATACTTTCAGATTGACCTAAGGCGGCACCTTTAGTGAACCATGTGAAAGCATCCTCGAATTTACCATTTTCATGGCAGTCGAGGCCTGTATATAACATCATGGCAGGGTTGCCAAGTTCGGCCGCAGTCCTAGCGACACGGCGCGCATTGCTGAAATCGGCTTCATCGATATAGATATTGCGCAAGTTCCCTTGGAACATAGCAAGACCGTTGTCGAGGGCCTTGTTAAACCACTCTTTCGCAAGGTTAGATGCATTTTCTTGTAATGTTTCATCTGGCACAGTGCCTTGCAAAGCGGCGATGCGATCCTGCACAGAGTTTGCTGTAAGGCTTCTTTGAATGCGTTTAGTCCAACTCATAGGCGGAGGTGTTAGCATAGTCTCAGCGGAGCTGATGCGATTATCATCACGCCAGAAAAAGACATTGCCTATAACATATTGGCAATAGGCATCGCCTTGGTTTGCGTAATCATAGACAATGCGAAATGCTTCGTCGAAGGAAATTTGCATATCCTTCTCTACGGTAGGCGTAATGGAGCCTTTAATGCGCAAAGCTTGTAATGTGCCGATAGGGCTACAGCGGCGAATGCTATCATGCAAGCACTGATAGGTGCGCATATTATCCTCTGGAAAGTTAGACTCTTCCCAGGTAAAGCGAGGCCCTGCATAGACGCGTGCCAAGAGTGCATAGGCGTCACCTAGCTCTCGAGCCTCTGGGTCATTGGCTATCTTGAGAGCGTCCTCTTTAGTGTCTATATCACTTTCAAGACGGCTTGTCTTGTCGTTTCGTAAGGCTCTATCTTTTAGTTGACTTGGATTTTGCTGATTATTGACGATGAGCTCCAATTGACGTAAGCCTTCTTGAGCCATTTTTTGATTGTAGGATGTAAAAATCATGTGGAAGACCTTTTGCAGGCGTTCCGTAAAGTACTGTG
>CALIIG010000050.1 GCA_938018155.1 uncultured Prevotella sp. | reverse complement strand
GAGCTTCATTTTGACATAGATGAGAAAGGGCATCCTGTTCGTTGTTATTTCAAACGCTCGAAGGATGCCAATAAGCTCATAGAGGAGTTCATGTTGTTGGCTAACCGCACGGTTGCAGAGAGTATAGGACGTGTGGCCAAAGGCAAAAAAGCGAAGGTATTGCCTTACCGAATACATGACAATCCCGACCCCGAGAAGATGGAAAACCTGCGAAAGTTCATCGTCAATTTTGGCTTGAAGGTGAAGACTGACGGCACACGCAACGCTATGATCAAGTCGATTAACAAGCTCATTGGCGAGGTAGAGGGCAAGCGTGAGGGCAAGCTCGTCCAGGCTGTTGCCCTGCGGGCCATGATGAAAGCCAAATACAGCGTGCATAATATTGGCCATTTCGGCTTGGGATTCGACTATTATACCCATTTCACATCGCCCATACGGCGTTATCCCGACACGATGGTGCACCGCCTGTTGACGCGTTATGCGGCAGGGGGCAGGTCGGCCAACGAGAAGCATTACGAGGACCTTTGCGACCATTGCTCGGAGATGGAGCAGATTGCGCAGAGCGCAGAGCGCGACTCCATCAAGTATAAGATGGTGGAATTTATGGGTGACAAGATAGGCTCTGTGTATGATGCCCACATCAGCGGCGTAACAAGCTACGGCATTTATGCGGAGATTGACGAGAACCATTGCGAGGGAATGATTCCCATGCGCGATTTGGTTGACGACTATTATGAGTTTGACGAGAAGAATTTTATGCTGCGCGGCCGCCGCCATCACCACAAATATCAGTTGGGCGACCCCATAAAAATAGAGGTGGCCAGGGCTGATTTGGAAAGACGTCAGCTCGATTTTGCTCTGGTTTCAGACGGAAAGGCAAGGCCAATACCAAAAGAAAGCTCCCCAATTCCCAGGGGAAAGGGCCGTCGCTCCAAAAGATAAAGTATAATGCAAAGGTCTCTTCTGTAATGAAAAGAGGCCTTTTTTATATTTTTAATTTACAACTTTTAGTAATACTTCATTCTGATTTCATATTCCCTTTATCCCCCTTTTCATTAATGGGAATCCATGAATCTGGAAAAATGTCAGGAGTTTTCCAGTAGAACCAACGTTGTGGATATGTCACAATTTTGTCGAGGTGGGGATTAAGCATAGCCGCCCAAAACGAGAAAGTACTGTTGGCAATGATATTATGATGGCAGCAAGACATGAGAAACATGTCTTTCCAGCTGTCATCTCCATGATGGCAGTCAACGAAAACGGCATTGGGAATTTTCATATTCTTTTGTACCCATGCCATGTCGTCAGAGAATATAAAGAAACATGCATCGGGCTGTTCTCTGAGAATTTTCCCGATAGCAGCCTTGTAATACTTCTCTGTACAGAACTTTCCAAACTTGTTATAATGCTCTTCCGACATGTAATCGCCCCGGCGAATGTGTATGGAAACGGCATTGGTGCAGTTTATTTCTTGTAACAAGTTTTGTGCTTCCTTTGTTAGTTTAGGTTTACGAAAGCGGAAGAGTGTGCGCACGTCAACGTCTTTCCAGTATTTTTTGTCTAACCAGTAACCATTATGGAAGATGCTGTGTGCAGTTTCTTCGTCCGACGTAATATGGGTTATTTCACATAAACGGGCACACTTGCTGATGCAATCGGTGATGAAATGATGTGGCGGGAGTGATAGGTTGAAGATAGTGTCCAGTTGAAAACGTGAATGCTGATTTAACGATTTCGACCAGTATGAGCCATAAATACGTTCATGAGGATATTGCCTTTTCAGGTACTGGCTGAAGGCATAGATAAACATTTGGTTTCCCAAACCTCCCTGAAAGTTTACTATTTTCATCCTCTAATGGCGGTATTTAATATTATGCTGCCTGCTGTTTTGCCAGCAGGAAGCCTTTATGTTTTTAATGTTATTGCAATATCTAACCAATTAGCTTGAGCAAATAGGCACACTTCTCCGGATTGCCCAGCGTTTTTCCCTTGTCGTTTGACAGTTTAACACAATCGTGCCACTCACGCTTTTCCGTAATACGCATGCGTGTCAGCTTCACTACAATGTTCATCGGTTCGCAATGTTCAACGTCGCATGTGAGAAAAGTTCCCATACCATAGCTGTCTTTCATCCGTCCGTTTACAAACTTATGGATTTCTATTGCGCGGTCGACGTTGAGACCGTTGCTGAATACTACTTGCTTTGTTGCGGGGTCAATGCCCAAACTTTCATATTTGGAGATAATTTTTTCTGTTTGTTCTTCTTCTACCCCACTGTCTACACGCAGCCCCGAAAACATCATAGCCATACGCTTTGAAAGATTGCTGAAGAACACTTTGTCGCCGAAACAGTCGTACAGGAATATACCGTTGTCGCCATCGTAAACATCGCTGAATTTCTTCATTACATTAAAGTTGCATTCGTAAATACCACTTACGTTCTCTTCAAACTCAATGAGTTGGTGGCTCATGGTACCTATAGCAATAAGATTATACTTCATGGCAAAGTAAACGTTGCTTGTGCCGGTGAACTTTCCCGACCATGGATGGAAACCGTCCGCATCTTCATATCCTCCTGTCTGATAAACGGCTTTCATGGTTCTGATAATGTTATCCTGATGGTCAAATGAGAATCGCCGCCGTGTTCCCATATCGCCAAGTATTAATCCGTTTGCAAGAATCTTTCTGGTCTTACGGGCTGCATGCTCCATCTCCCTGTCGTAATTGTAGTTGCTGCTGTCACCTCTTAATATATGGGTGAGTTCAGAAACAATGCTCAATATGGGCATTTCCCACATAATAGTAGAATACCATTTGCCACGTATACTGATGTCAAGGTGCCCTTCGGGTGATTGTGAAACTGTTACTTCGTGCGGATTAAATCTGTAGCCTCGCAAAAAAATGAAGTACCATTTAGGCAGATAATACATCTTTTTCTGCATGAAAGCTATTTCCTCTTCTGTAATAACGACGTTACACATGTAACCTAACTGCTCGTTCAGCAGGTCGGCAAAGCCTTGGGGATAAACCGTTTTATTCCTGTCAAAAAAGGTATATTCAACCTCTGCCCGCGGGTAAGTCTGGAGCACATAATATTGACAACTGAACGTGTAGGCATCGTTATCGGTGAAGTGCCTGATAATTTGTTGCATGCTTTTTGCCGTTAATAATTAAATAAAGGTGTCATAGCGTTTGCCCAACCATATTTAATATTGGTTACTGACAGATGCTGTGACATCTTATATGTTTTAATAAATGTTGTTCAACAACATTTATTATATGTATTACTGGTTGACGAATTGTATTCTCTTGTTCAAGTCGTCAATGCGTGATTGCAGTTTGGCAATCTTCTTTTCCATCTTGCTTAGCTTCTTCTGGCTTTTGGCAAACTTCTTATTGATCGATTTAGCCTCTTTTAATTGCTTAACTGTTTTCTTTGCATCTTTTACAGTGCTTTTTGCATCCGACGTATAAAAATCGGTAGTTGCAGCGTTTGCAGCTGCATTCACCTCGGCAACTTTATTCGTAAGTTCATTGTAATTGGCTTTTTCTTTTTCATAGTCAAGCTGAAGCTTATTGAGCTTTGAGGTTAATGCTAAAACTTTTTGCTGCTCCTTTAAATTCTTAATAGTTGTTGCATCCTGAGCAAAAGCAAAGGCGGTTGATAACGCCATTACAAATAATAAAATAACTTTCTTCATTGTCACTAAATTTAATTTAATATCGCAAATTTATGCTATTCTTTTTATTTCTGCAAATATATTCATTGGAAAATGTATGTTACGGCTTAATCATACTGTTGTCATGTTGCAATGACAAATCCCCATCTCTGTCCCAGAGATGGGGATTTGTGCTAACCTAAATACTAATCTTTCAAATCGCCTTGAAAGTAACTAAACCTAATTGAAAACCTAAAAACTAACTCTTAAACCTAAAACCTAAAAACCTATATGAAACAATCTACTATTTTCTAACCTATTGAATGATTGTCTTTCGGATTGTCTTCTCACGAAGGCTTTGTATCCTTTTGACAGTGCAAAGATATGTTGTTTATGCGTTTGCGACAATAAGAAAAGCCATGAAAACTTTATTTCATGGCTCTTTATTGACTTAAGTCAAACAATTGTGTGCGCACACAGCGGCTATTTGTTGAGTTTCCACGTCACGCCGTCTTTGGTATCGTTTACCTCAAAGCCGGCATTGGCGAGGGCATTCCGTATCTCATCGCTCGTCGTCCAGTCTTTAGCCTCCTTGGCTTGCTGGCGCATTTTCAGCACCATATCAACTATTTTACCGTATGCTTTTTCGCGTTCGGCGTTGTTTGTTCCCTTGTTGCTCTTCAGGCCAAGGATGTCGAAGATAAACAAGCGCATGGTATCGCCAAGCTCTTTCAGGTCTTCGGCCGATATTTTTGTTTTGTGGTCGAGCAGCAAATTCACCACGTGGCATGCTTCAAACAAGGCACTTATCACAAGTGGTGTTTGCAAATCGTCGTTCATTGCGTCGTAACAGTGCTGACGAAGCTCGCGTACAAACTTCTGCGTATCGGGCTGCGAGCCTTTCGATGGCTGTATACGGTCGAGGTTTGCAAGCCCGTCCATAAGCCGGTCATAACCCTTTTGGGCGGCCTTTAACGCCTCGTTCGAAAAGTCGACCGTGCCACGATAATGGGCCGAAAGAATGAAAAAGCGGATAGTCATTGGCGAGTAGGCCTGGTCTAAACTCTCATGTTTGCCGGTGAAGAACTGCTCAAGGGTGATGAAATTGCCCAAACTTTTACCCATTTTCTGCCCGTTAATGGTAATCATATTGTTGTGCATCCAATAGTGTACCATCTGGTCGCCCTGACTTGCAACGGCCTGAGCTATCTCGCATTCGTGGTGAGGGAATATCAAATCCATCCCACCGCCGTGTATATCAAAGTGGTTTCCCAGGTACTTTCTTCCCATAGCCGTGCACTCGCAGTGCCATCCGGGGAAACCGTTGCTCCACGGACTCGGCCAGCGCATGATGTGTTCGGGCTGGGCTTTCTTCCAAAGGGCAAAGTCTACCTGATTCTTTTTCTCACCCACTCCGGCCAGTTCGCGGCTGTTGTTAATCATATCGGTGAGGTTTCTACCCGACAAGATGCCATACTTATGATGGGTATTGTATTTCACAACATCAAAGTAAATGCTGCCGTTGCTTTCGTAGGCATATCCGTTTTTCAGAATTTCCTTCACCAGTTCCTCCTGTTCAATGATGTGCCCGGTGGCGTGCGGCTCTATCGACGGCGGCAGCACGTTCAGCTCTTCCATGGCTTTATGGTAGCGGTTGGTGTAGTGCTGGGCTATCTCCATCGGCTCAAGCTGCTCGAGACGAGCCTTTTTTTCTATCTTGTCGTCGCCCTCATCGGCGTCGTGTTCAAGGTGCCCCACGTCGGTAATATTGCGTACATAGCGCACCTTATACCCTAAATGACGCAGGTAGCGGAAAAGTACGTCGAAGGTAATAGCGGGCCGGGCGTGCCCCAGATGCGGGTCGCCGTACACCGTCGGGCCGCAAACGTACATGCCTACATGGGGTGCATGCAACGGCTTAAAAAGCTCTTTGCTACGTGTTAGTGTATTATAAATCAACAGTTTCTGTTCCATAATGCTCTGTTTTGCATCGTAATGTTCTTGATGCAAAGTTACTATTATTCTTCGAATAGGGTGCAGACGCGAACCATGAATATATATATTTTACGGTATTATAGGGCCTTTTTCTGCAAAATATATGTATCTTCGCATGCAATTTAAACCCTATAACCCTTATGAAATATAAAAGATTGACAGCAGCCGAGGGCGCAGCCCTGATAGAAGATGGCGTTACTATTGGCTTCAGTGGCTTTACACCGAACGGTATTCCCAAAGCTGTTATTCGTGAAATACGTAAGAAAGCTGAGGCGTTACATGCCGAAGGCAAGCCCTATCAGGTAGGAATTGTAACGGGAGCCTCGGGCTGTCAGAGCCTCGAAGGCGACATGGCGAAGGCACATGCCATTAAGTTTCGCGGCCCTTTTTCGACGAATAGGGATTTCCGTATTCATACCAACCTGGGCGAAATTGATTATGAAGACATGCACCTGGGCCATGTAGCCGAGCGTCTTCGCCGCGGTTACTACGGACCTGTTGACTGGGCTTTCATTGAGGTTAGCGACTTGGAGGAGGGCGACGACGTTTGCAAGGCCTACCTTACTACGGCCGGTGGCATCGTGCCTACGATTGTGCGCCTGGCCAAACACATCATGATTGAGTGGAACCACTTCCACAATCCCAACTCAAAACGCCTTCACGACGTTTACGAATGCAAGGAGTATCCTCATCGCGAACCCATACCATTGTTGCACGTTGGCGGCCGTATCGGCACCGAATATGTTGAGATTGACCCCAAAAAGATAGTGGGAGTGGTCGAAAGTAACATCCCCGAGGAGGCACGTGCCTTTAAGGCTGTCAATGCCGAAACGCAGGCAATTGGTGAGAATGTCGTCGATTTCTTCCTGCGTGATATGAAGGCAGGCCATATCCCAGCGTGCATGTTCCCCATACAAAGCGGTGTAGGAGCAACGGGAAATGCGGTGTTAGAGGCCATAGGTTCTTGCCAGGGGCTGCCGCCTTTAGAGGTGTTTTCGGAGGTGGTTCAGGACGCAGTCATCGACCTTATCGAGCAAGGGCGCATTACACAAGCCTCCTGTACGGCCATGACCTGCACGAACGAGAAGATTCAACATGTTTACGAGAACATGGAGTTTTTCCGTAAACATCTTACCCTCCGCCCCAGCGAGCTGGCCAATGGTCCTGAACTGATACGCCGTTTCGGCGTGATAGCCATGAACACGGCGTTAGAGTGTGACCTCTACGGCAACGAAAACTCGAGCCATATATGCGGTTCAAGTCTGATGAATGGCATTGGAGGGTCGTGCGATTATGAGCGCAACGGGTCGGTAAGCATATTTTATACACCGTCGACGGCGAAGGGAGGCACAATATCTGCCATCGTACCGATGTGTTGTCATGTCGATTCTACCGAGCACGATGTGGACGTAATTGTGACCGAACAGGGCGTTGCCGACTTGCGTGGCAAGGGTCCTGTAAGGCGGGCACACGAAATAATAGAGCACTGTGCTCACCCTGATTATCGCCCGTTATTGCGCGATTATCTCACGCATGTGGCACCCATGGGGCACGAACCTCAGAGTATGACGGCGGCTTTGGCCTTTCACGACACTTTCTTGCGCAAGGGCGATATGCGCCTTACCGATTTCAGCGAATATCTGAAATAAGAATTTTAATAAGGTATAACGGTATTGAGGGGTCTGGAACAGCATGCAATTCTTGCTGCTTTCAGACCTTTTTCTGTGTATATAACGGCGTGATGTTGCTTCGTTACTGATGGTATGTTGATTGTTCGGCGGCCGTCAGCAGCGTTGTTGACAGCCGTCGAACACTGGGTATGACGGCCGTCGTACGCGCTGCTGACGGCCGTCGAACAATGACCCTAGGTGCGTAAAGGTATTGCCAGTATGGGGTAATGTTGGGTTTGAAAGGGCGTAACGGTCTGTCAAAATGGAGGTAATGTCTGATACATAGAGGTGTAGTCCCGCTTCAGGATATGGTGTAATGGCTGTTTTACAGTGTCCCGATAGTTTCTGAAAGCTCACAAAAACAAAACTTCCGAAGGCTGTTATGTACCCCCGGAAGCTATGTTATATTTATCCCGGGCAGACCTCTGCCCTGCCCTTTTGTTTCTGTATGTTTTTATTTTACCAACGCAGCCATGGGGCTTTTCAGTCCTTCAACGTTGGTCATAAAAGCCTTGGCCGACCCGAATTTCAGGTGAAGGTCGAGCCTTACAGGCACATGGTTATCATCGTCAGAGACGAAAAAGTCGCATATTGTTTTCTCTTTCTGTCCCTCTTCGCGCTCAATATACGACAGTTTAAGGCAACGATACGTCTTTCCATTGTCGGCCTTTACGTTGGTTTTACCGTTAAATCGCAGCATGGCAGGGTAACGCTTTACGCCGTCGGCAATCGGAAAGTTAACCACCGTACCCTTTTTCCAGCTTGTAGGATTGAAAGAACGGGCACGCATAAAAATGCTCATCATGTCGTAAACACAATCGTTATAGGTGTGCTGTACCCATGTATGGGTGCCGTCGTTATGGCGTCGATGCTGTTTGACATGGCACTTACCGTCGGGGTATGAGTAAAAAACCTCATCCACGGTATAGCGTTTTCCTTCGTGCGCTCCTTTGCGATAGTATAGCGGTGCCATCTCCAGGCTGTTATAACAAAGCAGTGTATCGCGCAGAATAAAGAACTTATCGGCCCGCTTGCTGCCTCTTGTGATGAGGCTTCCCTTATATGCAGGGTGCTTGTCAAAGGTGGTTTGAACAATGTCGAACGTCGCCGTGCCGGCCTTTACCCATACAAAACTCCAGTTGTAATAAAGGTTATATGTCAGGCTTTCGCCCGATTTGAAGGCCGTATTCTTATATGTACACTGTGCTTTTGTTGTATTGGGTATCAGCAATAAAAGCAAACTTGCCAATAATATCTTCAAAACTTTCATATCGTTAAGTCTATAAGGGTTTGTACATTATGTTTCTATCCTCCTGTTGTGATAGAAGACTGGGCATGACAAACAAAAGTTACGTGCCACGGTTTATTTTGGCAAATATTCTATTCCAAGGTCTTTTGCCCGCTTCTCATTGCGGTGTTGTATGCTCTTTTCTTTATCAGCCTTCTGCTTTTTTAAGGCTTCTGGTTTTTGCTGATAGATGGGACGGGCCAGCGGATTCCACGTTAACGTAAGGTCCCACTTGGCTTTACATTCTATCTCGTCGGGGTTATAGTAAACCTCCTCGGGCTGAATATCGGCATCGTAATCACCTGTATCCCACCTCTTGTTGTTGTTGGCGTCAAGAATCATGCGCATAAAGTATTTGCCGGGCTTAAGATAATAGAACTCGGCCTGCCCGTTATCGGTGAACGATTGTTTTACAATCTTGCTCTGTCCGTCGAGCAATTGTGCTATGATATGCTTGCCTTGCATGCCGCTTAACGTCATCAGCAGCGAGGCATAAGCGTCTTCACCGCGCACCTTAAGCCCTTGTTTCAGTTTGCCCGACACCGCACCGTAAATTGTTTGAAAGGCTGTACTGTCGGCCTCGAGGCTGTATTCGGTTCCCGGTTTCCACGCAGCCCTCACCTGATACTCCTCATTACTGATTCGCTTTAGCTCGTAAGGCTCTTTGTACCACAGCGAATCGCCTGCGGGATGTGAGAATAACCGCACGTGCTTAGTATCAACATCCTCTAACGGTTCTTTCGCAACGAGGCTTATATTCTGATCAGGATCCATGTCGCCCGACGGCGTAATTTCGAGCTTTAAAGGCTCTGCAGGCATTGTGGTTTGGTAAGGTTCGCCGCGCTTTTTCAGCTTGTCCTGCTTCTTTTTCCATTCATCAAAGGCCTTCTGTTTGTCTTTTAAGCGTTTGGCATAAGGTACTTTTGCCAGCATCTTTAGCGTGTCAACCTGTTGCCGTAACACGCCCGTCGAGTCGGTAATGTTTTGTGTAACCGTCATCTTTAGCGTGTCCTGGTTCACCAATGCCGTATCACGAAGCCAGTAGGTTACGGTGTCTTTGCGTGCTGACGATTCAATGATGAATGCATCTTTTGCGTTGAAATTCAATCCTATGATGTCGGGAAGTACCGAGTCGCCATACGTATAGAAGAGGGTAAAACGGTTGGCTTCGGGGCGCTCGCTCTTGAGAAGGTAACGGTCTGTAACAATTTCGTTGAAGGCCCGCAGACATATATTGTCGGGCATAAAGTGAGTATAGCTTACCTTTTCAATGCCCGCGATATGCAGAGAATCACGCCAGAGCGTGTCCTGACGGACGTCGGGACGGAACGACGGCTCAATAATGTCGTGGTTAAAAGCCAGCATTTCGCTGCGCTGATTGAAAGAATAGTTGCCGTCTGTATCTTGTAAGGCGTATACTCTGTACTTACCTGGCGCAACGCCACGGATGCTGAAGCGTCCCCTTGAGTCAGTACGCGACACACGAAGCATGGGTTTTGTCTTGAAAGCCGTGTCGGAAAGGTCTGCATATAACCCCACAAGGATGCCCTTTACAGGCTCTAAATCGGCTGCCTGCACAACGTATCCCGCCACCTCTAACGTATCAATATGGTCGCCCGTTGAGAAGCTATACGTGAAGTTTCCCAGCGGATTGCCCTCGTTATTATCGCTTATGGCATTTGAAAAATCGATGGTGTAGGTGGTGTTGGGTTGCAGTTTGTCAATCAGTTTTACGTTAATACTCTTTCCCTCGCCCTTTATTTCGGGCACCTCCAATTGTGGTGGCGATACCACTACATTTTGTGTAGGGTTGTCAATTTTAACAAATTCGTTGAAGTTTATGCGAATATTGCGCTTGTCTATATGGGTTGATTTCTCAGCCGGCATGGCACCAATTACGCGCGGTGGCGTTTCATCGTACCACCCTCCATCGGGTGCTCCCATCCTCGCACACGAATAAAGCATGGGCGTGATAAGAATAGCCATAAGCAAAGACAACAACACCGGCACCGATATTACGCTGTTGCCAGCCTGTTGTTGCAACATAAGAAGCACCCCCCGGGCCTTTTCAATTACCCGCTTATCGTAATTTTTGTTTGTCTTCATCATGCCCGTTGTCTTTACAAATTGTGGTTACCCATGTCTTATTACAGCCTCTTTGTATAAAGAATATTCGCAAACCTCCGCAACTTCCGGCCTTTTTAATACTTTAATACTTTAATTTTTTAATTCTGATTCAGTTCCAACAGCTCATCCATATTCTTGCGCGAGTTGCTCAACCGCGGCACTTTGTGCTGGCCTCCCAGCTGTCCTTTCTGCTTCAACCAGTCGTTAAACAGCCCCGGTCGCGCTTTTACCACCTCCAATTTCTGTAAGGTTGTATCGTGCGAACGCTTGGCTTCGTAGTCGGAATTAATCTGCTGGAGCTTACGATCGAGGCAGTCAGCAAACTTCTGAAGGTCGTCAGGGTTTTGTGAAAACTCAATTAACCACTGGTGACGACATTTGGCATTCTCGTCCATATACACGGGGGCAGCTGTATATTCCAGCACCTGGGCACCTGTTTGCTGGCAGGCATAGGCCAGCCCCTTTTCGGCATTGTCCATGATTAACTCTTCACCGAAGGCATTAATAAAGTATTTTGTGCGACCCGTAATGACGAATTTATACGGCTTTTTCGATGTAAACATCACGGTATCGCCTATCATATACCGCCACAATCCGCACGATGTGGTGATAACCATAGCATAGTTCCGGCCTGTCTCAACGCCCTCGAGTGGTACCACCGTAGGGCTTTCGGCATGAACTTCCTCCAATGGAACAAACTCGTAGAAAACGCCATAGTCGAGCATCAACAGCATAGAGGCATCGTCCGGATTGTCCTGAATACCAAAGAAACCTTCGGAAGCGTTATACGTTTCCATGTAATGCATGCCGGCTGAAGGTATTAATTCTTCATACTGCTTGCGGTAAGGACTGAACGCTATGCCCCCGTGGAAGAATACTTCCAGATGGGGCCACACTTCGTTAATGTGCTTTTTGCCCGACAATTCCAGCGTTTTCACCAACACACTCAGCATCCAGGAGGGCACCCCCGACAGGTTGGTGACGTTGGCATTCAGGCATTCACGTGCTATGCGTTCGCGCTTAAGCTCGAAGTCGGACAGCAGTGCCGTCTGTTTTTTAGGCACACGAAACAGGTTGGCTATGGGGTTAATGTTTTCGATTAATATCGCACTGAGGTCGCCAACCAGCGAGCCTTCCACGTTGTAATTGGGCGAATGGCTGCCACCCAATATCAGCGACTTGCCGTCAAACAGCCGGCTTTGCGGATTGTTGCGCAGGTAAAGGGCTGCCACGTCTGCCCCACCCCTGTAATGAATATTGTGTAATCCGGCGTTCGATACGGGGATAAACTTCGACTTGTCGTTTGTTGTTCCCGACGATTTAGCAAACCATTTTACCAACCCCGGCCAGAGAACGTTCTCCTCTCCGTGCCGCATGCGGTCAATATCAACCTTTAATTCTTCGTAGGTATTGATGGGAACACCTTTTGAAAAGTCGGTGTAAGTGCTTATTCCACTGAATAAATGACTACGGCCGTACTCGGTATCGCGGCCTTTGCCAAGAAGATATTTCAACACTTTTTGTTGAAGTATTTCAGGGTTTGTGTAGTGCTTCTCCAACTCTTTCTGCCTGGGACAGAACAGTTTATTTGCTATTTTCGTTAAGCCCATAACGATGCAGTATATCAATTTAAAAGTACAAAATTACCCTAAAAACTTGAGAATGAACGCTTTTTTAGCATTTTTAATAGCGCAGCATGACAGGATGACGAGTAATATATGATGACATTCCATTATCGTGATGATATGGAACATGGCTTTATGTTATTGCTTGTGTGGAAGGGTACGATGTAAATCGTATGGTTTTACATGATAATATTTCGGTAGTTGTTTTATAGATTGTGTTGTTATAAAACTTCTTATTCTTTCACCA
>CALIIG010000049.1 GCA_938018155.1 uncultured Prevotella sp. | reverse complement strand
TATCAGCATATATTCGAAAGGCGAAACGTTGCCACAGATGACCTGTAACAACTTTTTCCACAGCCCCGGGCTATTCCATATTATTGAGAATACGCCCGCCGAGGCACCCTATATGGCCGTAGCTACAAACGATGAGGGGCACGTATGCGCCCACATGCTGGCCATTACGCGGCGCAAAGGCTCGCTGCTGCCACCTTATTTATATATGCAAGGGCGAATTTATGGCGAAGGCGAATATGACGATAACGTTGACCGCGAGCAGGTTTTCGGTCAGCTGCTGCATGCCATTACGCGAAAACTACGCCGCCGGCTGTGCCTTTACATCGAGTTTAGTGACCTGTCACGCAAAATGTTCGGGTACAAACTGTTCCGCCACGAAGGCTATTTTCCTATCAACTGGCAGGAAGTTCATAACTCGCTTCACACAATGTCGCCCGAGAAGCGCATTTCAGAAAGAATGAAAAAGCGTATAGAACACGTATACCGTCTTGGCGTAGAGACGCGCCCTGCAGCCAATATTGATGAGGTCAAAGGGTTTTATAAGTTGCTGCGTGGCTTCTATAAGATGAAAATCCGGCGGCTTATTCCTCCCGAGGAACAGGTGATACAGTTATACGAAAGCAACAACGGGCAGGTGTTTGTAACGCTGTTTCGCAACAGGGTGATAGGCGGATGCCTGTGTGTTTGCAGCGAAGGCAACGTGTATTTATGGTATCTGGCGGCCCGGCGAAAGACGTATGCGCCGCTGCATCCCAACCTCATGACAATATGGCAAGCCCTGAACTGGTCGTGGAAACAAGGCTACGCCCATCTCTGTTTTCTCGATGCAGGGTTGCCCCTGCCCCACAACCGGCTTCGCGATTTTATATTAACATTCGGCGGCAAGCCCGTAGCCCGGTACCGATGGTTTTTATTAACAATAAGCTGGATGAACAGTTTGCTGAAGAAAATTTACAGAGAGTAAGAAACAATACGGCATATCATTGCCACATTTATAATAGTATTACCCGTTTACACCTTTTGAAAGGAACTGCCACAACAAGGTTCCGGCCATGGTTTGCAACTTGTTTCAGAGTATGTTTACAGCCTGTGAGAACCGCTTTGCCGGAACCGTGTTTGCAACAAGCCACAAAACAAGTTATTTATTTTCCACACTCAATATTATTGTGTATATTTGCATGTCATTATGCTTGCCCTGACATTGACAGAGGGCATCGTCATAAAACAGATTAAAAAGAACGCCTGTCTTTTACCCTCAGCAGGGTTATGACAAGGCAAAACAAACGTTTATTGCAACCAAAATGTTCATCGATTATCAGAAAGTAAAGGTATATCAACAAGACAAACTTGTTCTTGATGATGTCGATTTCCACGTAGACGAAGGCGAATTTGTATATGTTATAGGGAAGGTAGGCTCGGGAAAAAGCTCACTTTTAAAAACCTTTTACTGCGAATTAGACCTGTATGAGAAAGAAACGGAGAAAGCAGAGGTGCTCGGTCGCGACCTTATTAAGCTGCGACGTAAGGATATTCCGGCGTTAAGACGCGAGTTAGGCATCATCTTTCAGGACTTCCAGCTTCTGCATGACCGTACGGTATGGAAGAACCTTTGCTTTGTATTGAAAGCAACAGGATGGAAGGATAAGGAGAAGATTGCGCAACGCATTGATGAGGTTTTGGAGGCTGTTGGCATGACTGACAAGAAGGATGCCATGCCCCATGAGCTGTCGGGCGGCGAACAGCAGCACATATCCATTGCACGCGCACTGCTGAATAATCCGAAGATTATTATTGCCGACGAGCCTACCGGCAACCTCGACCCTGAAACAGCAGGCAATATTGTGCGCCTGTTACACGAAATTACGTCGCAGGGAACTGCCGTAGTGATGTCGACACATAATATACCCATGCTCGATGCTTACCCCGGAATAGTATACCGTTGCAATGACGGGCATATTGCCGATGTGACGAACGAGTATAACCTTCTTGACCTGTCGGAAGACGGAGAAGAACGATAATGCAGGCCGTTAACTGCAAAACAACTCAACATTAACCACATATAAACAGCATTGGCACGATGAAAGTAATGAAATTTGGCGGCACTTCCGTAGGTAGTCCCGGGCTAATGAAAAACGTTGCTACGCTTATAACCAACTCAAAAAAACCGGTATTCGTTGTATTATCAGCCATGAGTGGTACAACCAATTCGCTGATAGAGCTTTGCAATTACCTGACGAAACGCAACGCAGAAGGGGCAAACGAGCTGATTAACAGGTTAGAAACGAAATACCTTTCCGATGTAAACGAACTTTGTTCCACAAACGAATATAAAGAGAAAACACGCAATAAGCTGCAGGAAATTTTCAGTTATCTGCGCTCATTTACCAAGGGACACTTCACGAGTTTTGAAGGACACAGCGTGGTTGCGCAAGGTGAGGTAATGTCAACTAACATGTTAGCCAACTACCTTACAGAGCAAGGATACCACACTACACTCATAGACGCCCTGGCATTTATGCGTACTGACAAGAACTCGGAGCCTGACATGGAATACATCAAGCACCATTTAAGTGAGGTAATGCAAGGCCATGAGGATACGCAAATATTCATGACGCAGGGCTTTATATGTCGCAATGCCTATGGCGAAGTGGCGAATTTACAGCGCGGAGGTTCCGATTACACGGCGTCTCTTGTGGGTGTAGCTCTGAACGTTGAGGAAATACAGATATGGACTGACATTGATGGCATGCACAATAATGACCCTCGTTTTGTTGAGAAAACGTCGGCCATACATCAGCTTAACTTCGAAGAGGCTGCCGAACTGGCCTATTTCGGGGCGAAGATTCTGCACCCCACGTGTGTTCAACCTGCCAAGTTTGCAGGCATTCCAGTGCGTCTTAAGAACACGATGGACCCACATGCCGAAGGCACTATCATCAATAACCATCTGGCAAAAGGCAGTATTAAGGCCGTCGCTGCAAAGGATAACATCACGGCTATCAAAATAAAGTCGTCACGAATGTTATTGGCAACGGGCTTCATGCGCAAGGTTTTCGAAACCTTTGAAGCCTGTCAAACTCCCATCGATATGATTACAACCTCGGAGGTTGGTGTATCAATGAGCATTGATAATAACAAGCATCTTGCCGAGATTGTTGACGAATTGAAGAAATACGGCACCGTAACGGTTGATACAGATATGTGTATTATCTGTGTCGTTGGCGACTTAGACTGGAGCAATATCGGTTTCGAGACGCTGGCAACACAGGCTATGAAGGACATCCCCGTGCGCATGATATCGTACGGAGGTTCCAATTTCAACATATCATTTCTTATTAAAGAGGCCGACAAACAAAGGGCATTGCAGAGCCTGTCGGACACACTTTTTAAGTAAACCTTCCATAAGGTTGTGACGTTGCTGTGCAAAAGGCAATACAAAAGCAATACGAAAACGAGATGAAAAGCAAATTTCCCACTGATCCATTTGAGCATATCGGAACTCCTTTTTATTATTATGATACCCGGTTACTGCAAGAAACGCTGAAGGAGGTTAGCACAGAAGCATCAGGAAAAAAGAATTTTCATGTCCACTATGCGATTAAAGCGAATGCCAATCCCAGAATTTTAAATATCATTGCACGTAGCGGATTAGGTGCCGATTGCGTGAGCGGAGGGGAAATACAGGCTGCAATTAAAGCAGGATTCCCTGCTGATAAAATTGTGTTTGCAGGCGTAGGCAAAGCTGACTGGGAAATAAACCTGGCTCTTGAAGCCTCTATTTTCTGCTTCAATGTGGAAAGCGTGCCCGAGCTTGAAATCATAAACGAGCTGGCCCAAGCCAAAAACAGGGTAGCCAATGTGTGCTTCCGTATCAACCCTGACGTAGACGCACACACGCATGCCAATATAACAACCGGACTTGCTGAGAACAAATTCGGCATAGCTATGAGGGATATGCTCCCTGTTATTAAGCGTGCAGAGGAGATGAGGAATATTAAATTTATCGGTCTGCATTTCCATATCGGGAGCCAGATACTCAACATGGGCGACTTCGAAGCACTGTGTAACCGTATCAATGAGCTTCAAAATACGCTGGAAGAACATCATATAGTGGTAAAGAATATTAATGCAGGTGGCGGGCTTGGTGTTGATTATGCTGACCCTGACCATCACGCAATCCCAAACTTTAAAGAATATTTCGATACCTATTCTTCCCATCTTAAGCTACGCCCGGGCCAGCAAGTGCACTTCGAACTGGGGCGATCGATCGTTGCTCAGATGGGAACGCTCATTGCTCGCGCGCTATATGTCAAGCAGGGAACGTACAAAAGGTTCTGCATTGTCGATGCCGGCATGACCGATTTAATACGTCCTGCCCTCTACCATGCGCACCATTCTATTGAGAATTTAAGCAGTAATGAACCGCCTGAAGCATACGATGTGGTTGGCCCTATTTGCGAATCGAGCGATGTTTTCGACAAGGATGTCAAACTAAATAAGGTGCATCGTGGCGACCTGATTGCCATTCGGTCGGCAGGTGCCTATGGTGAGATTATGGCTTGCCAATATAATTGCAGACCACTGCCGATGGGATTTACCACAGAAGACATTGAATAAACATTTATTTTATAGCTTTTTGCAAGTTAAATGCTGATTAATATTACGATAGACAACACCACTATTATCCTGGCTTCCATATTGACTGGTGCAGCGATTATCTGCTCATTGATGAGTCCTTTCATCAGATTCAGGAAGCCTTTGGACCAACCGGCTGATGACAATCAGTCAGAAAACGACAATAACGACGAAATAACCGAAGATACAAAACGCTTGCCTCCGCTTTCGGTTATTCTTACACCGCACGACGAAGCCGACCAGTTGGAGAAGCATTTACCAGCTATTCTCCATCAGAAATACCCGGCAAGGTTTCAGGTTATCGTTGTTATTGAGAAGGGACAACATTGCGTTGAAGACACCTTAACGCGCATAGAGAACAATTATAAGGCCAATCCGGCAGACGCTTCACTTTATATTACCTACATCCCAGAAACGTCAAGGTACATGAGTCGCAAAAAACTCGCCATCACATTAGGTGTAAAAGCCGCCGTCAACGAGCACGTTTTGCTGACCGAACCTTGCTGTGAACCTGCATCAAACTTATGGTTACAGACGATGGCTACACGGTTATCAGCTGGCGATAACTTTGTCATCGGGTATGGAGCATATTGTAATGAGGTATCGTCGTTTAAGCGATTCCAACGCCTTTACACCGATTTTTACCTGCTTCGTGAAGCAAAAAAGGGGCACCCTTACCGCACGCAGAGCTATAATATACTGTTTAATAAGAACACCTTTATGAAACAAGAGGGATTCCGTGGCAGCCTTAACATGTGTCGTGGAGAGTATGATTTCCTGGTCAATAAATACGCAACGCACAACGTGGGCATCGTAGCCGACCGCCGTGCATGGATGATTGAGGATGCACCATCGCGCAAAACATGGCTTAACAAGCACATTTTTTATCTCCATACCAGACGAATTTTGAAGGGAGGAACAAGGCACAGGCTCTGGTTTAACCTCGATCAGGTATCGCTTCACGGCAATATTTTGTTAGAGATTGCAGTGCTCGTGTATGGCATTCTAAGTGCAAACATTGTCCTTATAACCGCATCTTGCGTTGCGTTTCTTATATCGTTTGCCATCCACACTATCCTTGCGCATAAGGCTGCACGAAGTTTTGACGAAAAAATACCGCTATTTGTATGTTTCCCTTACGAAATATCTCTTGTATGGCATAACCTTACATACCTCGTAAAATATATCAAAACCAACAAGCTCGACTTTACGACGCATAAACAATAACAAGCAAACGGCTATCCATGAAGCAGCATAAGATTCTGTTTTTTGTGCCTCGTCATATCAATGCCAAAGGCATTCACCGCGAACTTATAACCCATTTGCAAGAATGTCTGCAGGCTGAAGCCAGCGTAAATATGGTAACATCCCACTCGAAGAAAGATGTTATTCAACCCTCCGATTATGATATTGTTCACATCTTCGGGTGCTGGAGCAATAGTGCCTGCAGGCTTGCCGCCAGGGCTTATGAGCATCATACGCCCTATTTGCTTACGCCGTTAGGGGCTCTCCAGCCCTGGGAGATGGCACAACACCGCCGTTCTGTCCTCTTCAACAAACAGCATAAGCTCACATCAAAAGCCGCTGCAGTGCACGTCTGTGGGAAATTAGAACAGGATACTTTCACGCATTTGGGATGGAATAAACGACAGGAAGTCATCAAAAATCCGGTTTTAACCAGTCAGATTTCTTTCGAAGAAGCAGCCCGTCAGCTACTAAATCTTTATCAGAAAATTCTTGATTCGAATGTCCGTTTACTGATGAACGATACCTCTCAACAGATGATTGGTGCACTGTTACAATTGGGAGCTGACAGCGATGTGCTCCATTTGCGCGACTATATTGCACAGCTTCAGCAAACGTTTGATACGTTAACCCCTGACGACTGGCGCAGAATTATAATATATGCACACGAAGAGCGCATTATAATACCTTTGGAAGAAGGCATACACAGGCTTCATAAAGATGTGCCGGAAGTGAATATTGACAACATTGTCAGGTTTAAATCTGACGTTGTTTATCCCGCCGGCGACCTGAAAGCAGATGCTTTACTTTCCAAAAACTTGCTGTTACGCAATAAGGTAAAGGAGGTATTTGCCATGCGTGGTCATGACGAATGCACGCTCTGTATGCTCTTGTTAAACTTAAACTATGAGCTTTCGCACCACAAAGCACCCCTTCTTCACCTGGTTAATATTTACCAGTTTATCCGCTTTAACAACCTCGACGAAGACATGATAAAGAATATGGTTCACAGGTTAAGCCTTGACGACCTCGCCGGTCGCCTAATGATTGCCATGCAAAACTTCCTTGGACTAACTGAAGGATTTATGCCTTTTGTGGCCAAAGACGACAAACACGTAACACCATTATTAAAAGAACTTACAAAATTCGGGACATATCAATGATTATAAATGAGCCTATACACTATAAAACTACAATTAATTCTGCCGACATGAAGAAAAGCAAGCACTACGACATTGGGAACGATATGCGATACTTGCAATTGCTTTCCAACTCATTTCCAACCATAGCCGAGGCAAGTACAGAGATTATTAACCTCCAGGCTATTCTTAATTTACCAAAGGCCACCGAGCATTTCATTGCCGATATACACGGCGAATACGAGGCTTTTCAACACATTTTGAAGAACGCTTCGGGTAATATCAAGCGAAAAGTAAACGAGCTTTTCGGCACCACGCTGCGCGAAGCCGAGAAACGTGAGCTTTGTACGCTCATCTATTATCCCGAGCAAAAGCTGGAACTTGTGAAAGCAGCCGAGCCCGATATTACCGACTGGTACCACATTACATTGCATCATCTGGTTGCCATTTGCCGGGATGTATCGAGCAAATACACCCGTTCGAAGGTAAGAAAATCGCTTCCTGCCGACTTCTCCTACATTATACAGGAGCTGCTCCACGAAAGAACCGAGGACACTGATAAGACTGCTTACGTCAACGTTATTATTGATACGATTATCTCTACCGGCCGTGCCGACGACTTTATCACGGCTATTTCGAACGTCATTCAGCGTCTTACCATTGACCAGCTGCACATTCTTGGCGACATATACGACCGCGGACCCGGTGCCCATAAAATTATAGACCTGCTCGAAAATTACCATCACTGGGATATTACATGGGGTAATCACGACATCTTATGGATGGGAGCGGCAGCGGGAAACGATGCTTGTATGTGTTGCGTTATCAGGTTATCGCTGCGCTATGGCAACCTGCTGACTCTGGAAGACGGCTATGGAATAAACCTCGTTCCACTGGCTACTTTCTCCATGGACCATTATATTGACGACCCATGCACCGAGTTTTTGCCGAAACTTTCGGGAGGATCGGAACATATGGACGACAAAACCCGACTGCTTACAGCACGTATGCACAAAGCCATTGCCGTGCTGCAGTTTAAGGTCGAGGCCCAACTGTATGAACAACACCCCGAGTGGGGCATGAAAAACAGGGAACTATTCAACTATATCAACTACGAAAAGGGTACTATTACACTAAACAACGTTGAGTACCCTATGACAAGCTGCAGTTTCCCTACCATCGACCCCTCCTGCCCCAACAAGCTCACTGCCGAAGAAGTTGAGCTGTTGGAGAAACTGCATCACAGCTTCGAAGTAAGCGAAAAGTTGCACAAACATATTCGCACGCTGCTGGCACATGGCTGTATGTACGGCATTTGCAACAACAATCTGCTGTTTCATGCCTCTGTCCCGTTGAACGCAAACGGCATCATGAAGGAAGTAGAAATTACGCCTAACCGCAAATGTGCGGGCATCGAACTGATGAAAGAGACTGGAATGCTCATCCGTTCGGCCTTCCAGACAGACACAAATCCCGCCGAGAAACAATATGCAACCGATTACTTTATTTATTTGTGGTGCGGCCCCGACAGTCCGCTTTTCGACAAGTCGAAGATGGCGACCTTTGAGCGTTATTTCATTAAGGATAAGAAAACGCATGAGGAAGAGAAAGGCAATTACTTTAAATTGCGCGACAATGAGGACGAGTGCGACTATATTATGAATAGTTTTGGCGTAACGGGTACGAACAGACACATCATCAACGGCCATGTGCCCGTTAAGGTTGGTAAGGGTGAAACGCCTATCAAGGCCAATGGAAAGCTGATGGTTATTGACGGCGGATTTTCGCAAGCCTACCACAAAGAAACCGGCATTGCCGGCTACACGCTGGTATATCACAGCCGTGGTTTTCAGCTTGTACAGCACGAACCGTTTACAAGTACGGAAGACGCCATACTGAGTGGTACCGATATTAAATCGACAACACAAATAGTTGAGATGTCGGCACACCGCATGCTGGTGGCCGATACCGACAAGGGAAAGGAACTGAACGCACAGATAACCGACCTCGAAGAACTGTTATATGCTTACCGGCATGGCTATATTAATGAGCGGGAACGCAAAAATCCATCTCCCGTAAAATAAATAAACATAAGCCTGTATGACATCCTCATACAGGCTTTGTTTTTCAAAAATCATTACACCATACTTATTTGTAAAACGCTTATTATAAACGTTATGCATGTTTACGCCCGTTTTACAAAACCCTTATTTTCATTTTGTAACCATTATAGCCCGCAACGCAACTAACCTTACGACGTTTCTGTCATCGTCCGACGGCCGTCAACAGCGCGTACGGCGACCGTCGAACACTCAACGTTACGATATAAAAAGAATGCGAAAACGCCGTTAACTTAGCATTTTCGCATCGCAATTCGATATACTTTACAACCTTTTAGAATGGTAAATCGTCATCATTCCCCTCACCATTACTCAATGGGTCGGCTGCGGGCTGCGCATTATTGGCCGGAGCTGCGGGAGCTGTGCCGAGCTGAGAAGCAGGTGCTGAGGTTTGAACACCAGCATTAAGGCTGTTGGCATCAATATGATCTACTCTGAAAGCACTGATGTCGTTAAAGTACTTATCTTGCCATGCGCGGGCATTAATATCCAGCCAAACGTGAACAGCATCGCCCTGATGAATGTTGAACTGCTCAATTTTGTCGGCACCAAACACGCGGAAAAGACACGCCCTTGGGTACTGGTCTTTCGTCTGTATGACGTATTCCTGCGACTTCCACGCGTTACCCGTCCGGCTTGATACGCCTTCTTTGGCCGGGTATTCTTTGATAATGATACCTTCTACTTCTATACCTTGTAATGCCATAGCTTTGTTTTTAGTAATGTTTACTTAATATATAGGTTGCGAAAGTAAGCAATTTATCAATAAATAACAAGTAAACGCTCTATAAAAATCAAAAAAAACGAAAAATAACAATTCCATTTTCAGTTTCTCCTAATTTATTATTAACTTTGTGATGTAATGACAGAAGTAAAACAAAATAAGAATATTCATGAAATTTACCTTATCAAGCAATGCTCTAAGTAGCCGCTTACAGACACTTGCTAAAGTTATTAACAGTAAAAATTCGCTTCCTATTCTTGAGAGCTTTCTGTTTCAGGTGCATAACGGTCAGCTCACAATTACCGCTTCAGACAGCGAAAATGTAATGCAGACAAGCCTTGCGCTCGACCAGTTCGATGCCGACGGCAACTTTGCAATACCCAGCCATACCGTGCTCGATGCTGTGAAAGAGCTGCCCGAACAGCCTCTGACGTTCGAAGTAAACATGAGTACTTACGAGGTAACTGTGGGCTATCAGAACGGTCAATACCAGTTTACGGCACAGAATGCAGACGAGTATCCCCAGACGGCTCCGATACAAAACGACGTTCACGCTATCACCATCGATGCTGCCGCACTGAACAATAACATTAATCGTACGCTGTTCGCTACCGACAATAACGAAATAAGACCCGTAATGAATGGTATTTATTTCGACCTCACTACCGACTGTCTGGCCTTTGTTGCCAGCGACGGCCATAAACTTGTACGTTGTCGCGACTATTCCATTAAGAGCGAAACCCCGGCCGCATTCATCCTTCCCAAGAAGCCTGCAATGCTGTTAAGGAACGTCCTTGATAAAGACAGCGGAGACGTTGTCATTAAGTTTAATTCGAGTTCAGCCGAAATTCAATTTGCCGAAGGCAAACTGTCGTGCCGCCTTATTGAGGGTAATTATCCCAACTACAATGCAGCAATACCCAACGATAACCCCAACGAGCTTACCATTGACCGTAAGTCTTTGCTGAGTGCTATTCGCCGCATCCTGCCCTTTGCCAGCATGAGCAGTCAGCTTATCCGGTTCCGTTTGGAAACGGGTATGCTCGAATTGTCGTCTGAAGACATCGACTTCGCAACACGTGCAAAGGAAAGTCTGGTATGCGAATATACGGGTTCGCCTTTACAAATAGGCTTCCGCGGCGACTTCTTTACCGATATTCTGAACTCGATTGATACGGACGAGCTTAAGATTCAGCTTGGCGACCCCAGCAGAGCAGGTATTGTAGTACCCAGCAAACAGCCTGAAAATGAGGACGTGCTAATGCTTATTATGCCATTGCTCCTCAACGATTAAACCGTAATTACATGCGACTTCAACTTACAAAACCGCTGGTCGTCTTCGATTTGGAGACGACCGGTCTTGATTTAGTCAACGACAAAATTATTCAAATATCGTATATAAAGGTAAGCCCTGACGATGCAGAGGGAGAAGAACAACGCAAAAGTATCTTCATCAATCCGGAGAAACCCATCCCTGTTGTCGTCCGGGAACTGACGGGAATAACCGATGAAATGGTAAAGGATGCACCTACCTTTAAACAGGTTGCCAAAAGTTTGGCTGAGACATTTACGGGTTGCGACTTCGCCGGTTTTAATTCAAACCGATTCGATATACCTATGCTTGCCGAGGAGTTTCTCCGTGCAGGCATCGACTTTGACTTCTCACGCTGCAGGCTTATTGACGCACAAACCATCTTTCACAAGCGTGAACCACGAAATTTGGCAGCAGCTTATCGGTTCTATACAGGCCATAAAATGGAAGATGACTTCCGTGCACACCGCGCCGATCAGGACACAGAAGCCACCTATCGCGTGCTGCAGGGCCAGCTCGACAAGTATAATCCGGATAGCGTTGAAGAAGAATCACTGGCCCTGCCCAATGATATGGATGTGCTGGATGAGGAGTCGAAGTTGAACGACTATGTTGATTTCGCAGGACGAATTGTCTGGCAAGATATGAAAGGTACAGACGGAAAGCCGCTGCTTGACGACAAGGGGAAACCACGCCGGCAGGAGGTTTTCAACTTCGGTAAATACAAAGGATGGGCAGTAACCGATGTGCTGCATCGCGATTCAGGATATTATAGCTGGATGCTTTCATCTGACTTTACTTTAAATACAAAGCAAGTGCTTACCCGAATACGTCTTAGAGAAGCAAAGTTGAATATGAACAGTTGATACAATAAGGTTGAATTTTAAAGACCGACACGCGTATGAGGTTACATGTTTTATTCGTATTTATTTTGATGTGGAGCTTAAATTTTAATGCTTATGCACAAGAATTGAATGCCAAAATTACCATTAACCACAACCAGATACAAGGTACTGACGTCTCGGTTTTTGAAAATTTGGAACAAACACTAACCCAATTCGTCAACGAACGGCAGTGGACTAACTTGCAGTTTCAGAAAAACGAGCGCATCAACTGCAATTTCAACATTACTGTAACCAAATACGATCAAACATCGAATACCTTTACATGCAAGGCCCTTATACAAGCCAACAGGCCCGTTTACGACTCATCTTATACCACCACGCTGTATAATAATGTTGACAACGACTTCAATTTCAGCTTTGCACAATTCGACCAATTAAAGTTTAATGAGGAAGCAATCAATAACCAGCTGACAGCTCTCTTTGCCTATTATGCCTATTTAATCATAGGCATGAACCTTGACAGTTTCTCACCTATGGGTGGAACCGACATACTGCAACGCTGCATGAATCTGACGAATAACGCACAAAACCTGCAATTTACAGGGTGGAAATCGTTCGATAACAACCGTAACCGTTTTGCCATTATCAACGATTATCTTGACGGAGCCTTGCAACCCTTTCGCCAGTTACAATACGATTATTATCGCAAAGGCCTCGATGAGATGGCAGCAAATGCCGAACGAGGACGCACGGAAATTACGGCATCATTGGAGAACGACTTAAAAAAATGTCACGAAGACCGTCCTACAAGTCTGCTCCCACAAATATGGACCGATTATAAACGCGACGAACTAGCGAACATCTACAAAGGCAAAGGCACACAGAAAGAGAAAGAAACTGTGTACGATATTCTGTTTTCCATCAACGCATCACAAAATAACGCCTGGGAGAAAATAAAACAATAACAAACGCATGCTTAAACAACTTTACATAAAAAACTTTACGCTCATTGATGAGTTGGATATGGCATTTCGACCTGGTTTCTCCGTAATTACAGGCGAAACAGGTGCCGGAAAGAGCATTATTCTTGGAGCATTGCATCTATTATTAGGCGCGAGAGCTGATTCGAAACAAATAAAAAACGGTAACTCCAAATGTGTTGTTGAAGCCCATTTCGACCTCTCGCACTACGGTTTAGGGGATTTCTTTGAGCAAGAAGGCATTGACTATGATGCCAACGACTGTATTATAAGACGTGAAGTAAATGCAAACGGTAAGAGCCGGGCATTTGTAAACGATACGCCGGTGCCCCTAAACACCATTCGTGACTTGGGTGAACAGCTGATCGATATTCACAGTCAGCACCAAAATTTGCTGCTGCAAAAAGAAGATTTCCAACTAAACGTAATCGACACCATAGCTGACTGTTCGGCTCTTCGCACAAAATATTTGCAAGCATACAACGAATACAATATTGCAACCAAACGCTATAACGATTTTCAGGAGGCTTGTAAGAAGAGTAAAGAAAACGAGGATTTCCTTCGCTTTCAATTCTCAGAGCTTGATAATGCCAGGCTTGTTGCAGGTGAAGATGAGGAATTAGAGCAGCAGTTGCAAACATTAAGTCATGCCGAAGATATTAAGAGTGCACTGTTTGAAGCCTCTTCTGCCCTGTCGTCTGAAAGCACAGGATGCGTTGAACAAGCCAAAACTGCGTCAGACCGATTGCACAATATTGCTGAGGTTTTCCCGGAAATTAAAGATGTTGACGACCGTCTTGCCTCTGCATACATTGATTTAAAGGATATTTCCGTGGAGATAGAGCGCAAGCTCGAAAATGTAGACTTTGACCCGCGACAGCTTGATGAAGTAAACTCGCGCCTTGATTTAATTTACGCTCTTGAGCATAAGTATCATGTTTCGTCGGTAAACGAGTTGATAAACGAGTTTGAACGTATACAACATGACCTTGAAAACATTGATGGAGGAGATGAGCAATTGGAGCAGCTTAAGCAAGAAATGCAAGAGAAATTCGACGCCACGATGACACTTGCACGAAAGTTAAGTGACGTTCGTAAGAAAGCAGCCAGGAAAGTAGAAGACGGACTGAAGCAACGCTTAGTGCCATTAGGCATTCCCAATATACGGTTTTCTATTCAGTTTAACGAGCGCGATTGCTCGCCTTCAGGCATTGATAAGATAGCGTTTCTGTTCAGCGCAAACACCAGTACCCCTCTGCAGCCTATAGCACAAGTAGCTTCAGGAGGTGAAATATCGCGTGTAATGCTATCGCTAAAGGCCATGATTAGCGGTGCCGTAAAACTGCCAACTATCATATTTGACGAAATAGACACGGGTGTAAGTGGACGTGTAGCCGAGAAGATGGCACAGATTATGAAAGAGATGGGCGACAACAATCGTCAGGTAATATCTATTACCCACCTGCCACAAATTGCTGCCATGGGAACAACCCACTATAAAGTAAGTAAAGAAGAAACGCCACAAGGAACCGTCAGCCACATGCAAATGCTTACCCCACAAGAGCGTGTAGAAGAAATAGCACAGATGTTAAGTGGAAGCAATATTTCTGATGCCGCTATTGCAAACGCCAAAACGTTGCTCAAAAACCCGGCAGCAAAAGCATAGACTATTACCTTTAAAACAAAAGGAACAAACCATAAACAAATACCATTTAGAAATGAAAAAACTAATCTTTATTCCTATATTGCTACTGGCTTTCATCATAAGCACCCAAAAAGTAGCAGCACAATCACCACAGATAAAGAAAGTAGCACAAAGCGTTTTCGCCCTTACGACATTCAATGATGATGGTTCTATCCACGCCACTACACACGGAGTGTTCTGTGGTAACAACGGAGAGGCCATTGCTATGTGGCATCCTTTTGTGGGTGCCAGGCGCGCCGTGATTATCGATGCCAAAGGAAAGCAGTATGATGTAGATGCTATGCTGGGAGCATCGGAGCTTTACGATATTTGTCAATTCCGTGTAAAAGGCATACAAAATGCTCCATCTCTGCAGCTCATAAGTACAGATGCTGCAGCACAAAACATTTATTCGGTTGGATATGACTTAAAGAAAGCCGATATTAAAAAGCTGTCGCCAGTGCGTGTTGAAAAGTTTATGACCACAAATAACTATTATGTTTTCAACGATGTTGATGTGTCGGCGTCAATGCTTGGTTGTCCTATCGTTAACGAATCGGGGCAGTTACTTGGTATTATGCAACGGCCTGAGGCTGGTGGTGAGGCTTTTTCGGCCGATGCCCGGTTATGTAAAACCTTTAAGCTAAACGGCTTATCCATCAACGATCCCACGCTGCATTCAACAGGAATACGTACTGCCTTGCCACAAAATGAAGAACAGGCAACCATCATGCTCATGATAGCCGAGCGACAAAATGATAGTATAAGGTACGAAAACTACCTGCAAGATTTTCTTAATTATTTCCCTACATCAACTGAAGGATATAATGCTCGCGCCACCTTATTTCTTAAAAATGGACAGTTAAACAAAGCAGACGAAATGCTTCAACAGGAAGTAAAGCATGCTACTAAGAAAGATGTGGCTTACAGTAACTACGCGGCAATGGTTTATCAGGCCTCTGTCTACAAGCTCGACTCGGCCTATACGAAATGGAATCTTAACAAAGCTCTCGAACTTTCGGAGCAGGCAGAGAAGATTAATCCACTGCCCATGTACAAGCATCAGCAGGCACAAATCATTTATGCACAAGGCAATTATCAAAAAGCATTGGACATGTTTACCGCATTACAGGCCACCGACCTGGGTAAAAATGGAGAAGTTTATTACGAAGCTGCACAATGCAAGATGCAGCTTAAGGCACCCCATGCTGATATTATGCAGCTCATGGATAAGGCTGTAAGCGTGCAAAGCGGAATGCCTTCTGCCCCGTATGTTCTGGCTCGTGGGCGTATGTACGATGCAAATAAGGAATACCGCAAGGCCTTCTATGATTATCAGGCCTACGATTCACTGGTAAATAACAATGGAAGTGACGAGTTCTATTACATCAAATATCAATGCGAAACGAAGATAAGGCAATACAAACTGGCACTCAACGACATTGCACACGCTATCGTCCTTAACCGTACGGAGCCGACCTATTATGCTGAAATGGCGAGTCTTCAGCTGCGCGTCAACCAGATTGATGACGCAATAAAGACCTGTGATGCGGCCTTACAGATGGCCCCGGGCTATGCCGACCTCTATATTATTAAAGGTATTGCCCTCTGCGAAAGCAAGAAAAAGGAAGATGGAATAGCCACATTACAGAAAGCACAAGAGCTTAACGACCCTCGCGCTGAAGGCCTTATCAAAAAATATTCAAAGTAAATGAGATAGGATGAATATCAAGAAACATCAATATTTCTTTAATAATACCATTCTATTAAATATGTTGCTTATTCTTGTTAAGCGTGAACATATCGTGAAATAGAATATGTTTCTTTCTTTTAATTTTCTTCTTCTCGTCCCACTAAAAAGGATTATTAACTTGCACCAAAGAAGACATGCTGATTATTTTAAACTTATGAAAGAGCCATTATTTTATTTTTTGTAAGTAGAGCCATGTTGGGTATGTCAAGTTGTGTAAACAATTTATAAAAGACTTCATCTAGTATTCTTTAAATGAAAACAGAATTACAAAATAACAAACAGAAAAAGACAAAAATAATATTCTACTATACCATTTATGTCATTGTTTTATTTTTGTGCTTTTCACTCTTTGATTTCCTCAGGGGTGGAGGCTTCGATTGGCTGGACAATTCCCTAAAAACATTGGGAACACTTGTCGTACTTGCGATGTGCAATGGCTTATGGAGAATGTACAACAAGATTAATTCTTAGCATCTGTCTTTCCAAGGAAACAGTAAATAAAATGAAAGATGTGCTAAAACTAAAATAAGACAACTCAGATTTACTATTGATAACTTAAAAATAAAGGATCCAAATCAAACTTACAATGCGGACATGCAGGTAGTTCCCAACTACGCTGACCTTTATATTATTAAAGGTATTGCCCTCTGCGAAAGCAAGAAAAAGGAAGATGGAATAG
>CALIIG010000048.1 GCA_938018155.1 uncultured Prevotella sp. | reverse complement strand
ACAAGTTTAGAACTCGGCATTTTTCGGCGTACGGGGGAAAGGAATAACGTCACGAATATTCTGCATTCCGGTGACAAAGAGTATCAATCGTTCAAAACCAAGACCGAAACCAGCATGTGGACATGAGCCATACTTGCGCGTATCAAGATACCACGAGTAGTTATTCTTGTCCATTCCACGGCGTTTCAGCTCGTCGGTAAGTTTCTGATAGCTCTCCTCTCGCACCGAACCGCCGATAATTTCACCTATACGAGGGAACAGAACATCGGTGCCTTGCATGGTACGTCCGTCCGTATTCTTCTTCATATAAAAGGCTTTTATCTCTGCGGGATAATCAGTCATGATAACCGGTCGCTTAAAATGCTCCTCTACCAGATAGCGTTCATGCTCCGAGGCAAGGTCCATTCCCCATCCCGTTACCGGGAACTCGAACTTATGACCAGCCTTTACAGCCTCCTCCAATATGTTTATTCCTTCTGTGTAAGGAAGACGTACAAAGTCTTCGTTAACAACCGATTCCAACGTCTCAATAAGCGTCTTGTCGATCATTTTATTAAGGAAATCCAGGTCGTCCTTGCAGTTAGTCAGTGCCCAGTTCACGCAATACTTAATGAAATCCTCCTCTAAATTCATCAGCTCGTCCTTGTCCATGAAGGCAACTTCCGGCTCAATCATCCAGAATTCAGCCAGGTGACGCGGTGTATTGCTGTTTTCAGCACGGAACGTCGGGCCAAAGGTGTAGATGGCACCTAAGGCTGTTGCTCCCAGCTCACCTTCGAGCTGACCCGACACGGTAAGGCTTGTTTTCTTTCCAAAAAAGTCTTTATCATACTCAACCTTACCGCCTTTTGCTACCCGTTCAAGGTTAAGGGTAGTTACCTGAAACATTTCTCCTGCTCCCTCTGCATCGCTGGCTGTTATCAGTGGCGTATGGAAGTAGTAGAAACCATGCTCATGAAAGTAACGGTGAACGGCGATAGCCATGTTGTGACGTATGCGAAAGACGGCACCAAACGTATTTGTACGCAGGCGCATATGAGCGTACTGGCGCATATATTCAAAGCTCTGGCCCTTCTTTTGCATAGGGTAATCGCCTGGACACAGACCGTAAATTTCGATCTCTTTCGCCTGAATCTCTACGCTCTGACCCGCTCCCTGGCTTTCAACAAGCGTACCGGCAGCCCTGATGCACGCCCCTGTGGTAATGGTTTTCAGCTGTTCAGCATCCATTGTTTCAGGGCTAACTACCACCTGTATATTCTTAATGGTAGAGCCATCATTTAAGGCAATAAAGTCGACAGCCTTGCTACTGCGATGCGAGCGTACCCATCCCTTTACCGTTATATCCTTTCCATAATCGGTGCTAACAAGCGCATCGACAACTTTTACTCTTTTCATAATTACCTGAATGTTCTCTTTTGTTATACCCGTTATGATACGGTTTTACTCGAACATGCCGCTGCGGAGCATATCAACTTCCTGTTCTGTAAGGAAACGCCAGTCGCCACGACGAAGGTTTTTCTTTGTCAATCCGGCAAATTGCACACGGTCGAGGCGGATAACACGGTAACCAAGGCTCTCGAAAATACGGTTTTTACCGCTGTGAATCTCGATACCTACCTGGTTATGTGCCTCATCATTGGCGTATTCGATAGCATCTGCATGCACTTCTCCGTCCTCGAGTTCGACGCCTTCGGCAATCTTCTGCAGGTCGGTCATGGCCACATTCTTATCCAGAAATACGTGATATACCTTCTTCTTTAAGAACTTTGGATGCGTAAGTTTGCTGGCCATATCGCCATCATTGGTGAGCAAAAGCACACCGGTTGTGTTACGATCAAGGCGTCCCACGGGATAAATGCGCTCAGGACATGCACCCTTTACGAGGTCCATTACGGTTTTACGCTGCTGGGGGTCGTCGCTTGTAGTAACATAATCCTTCGGCTTATTGAGCAGAACATAAACCTTCTTTTCAATAGATACCGGCTGATCATGGAATTTTATTTCATCCGAACGAAGCACTTTTGTACCCAATTCAGTAACAACCTTGCCGTTTACACTTACTACTCCTGCCTGGATAAACTCGTCAGCCTCACGGCGTGAGCACACACCTGCATTGGCCAAGAACTTGTTTAAGCGGATCGGCTCGTTGGGATCGATATGCTCTTCCTTATATTCGATACGCTTTTTCAAACTGTATTTTGCATTGGGATCGTAGCCGGGACGCTGTCCGTAGCCGCCCTGACGGGGCTGATAACCGCCTTGCGGGCGACCGTAACCACCTTGCTGGGGACGTCCGTAGCCACCCTGACGAGGCTGATAACCGCCTTGCGGACGACCGTAACCACCCTGACGGGGCTGATAACCGCCTTGCGGGCGACCGTAACCACCCTGACGGGGCTGATAGCCGCCTTCACGAGGCTGATAACTTCCCTGGCGGGACTGATAGCCTCCACCCTCATCATTATTACCGAAACGGGGACGATTGTATCCTCCCTGGCGTGGCTGGTAACCGCCTTCGTGCTGGCCATAACCGCCCTGACGGGGCTGATAACCACCTTCGCGATGTTGATAGCCGCCCTGACGAGGCTGATAACCACCCTCTTCACCATTATTATTATAATGAGGACGTACATAAGAACCCTGACGAGGCTGATAATTTCCACGCGGCTGATAACCGCTATACTGTGCGTGCGACGCTTCATTGCCCTGCTGAAGACTGGCTCCGAAGCCCTCGGGACGGAAGCCACCTTCTTCAGGTTTGGCACTACGGTCGGTGCTATACGCACGTGTTGTATGGATACGCGGGCGTTGCGGACGTCCCGTTCCTGACGGATATTCTTTTTGATTACCTGAAAGACGTGAATAACCTTCGCGGCCGCCTTCTGTACTCTGGTTCTGTTGCATTACAGAATCCTGACCTTTAGTCTCTAACTCTTCTGACATAATTAATCTGAATTTTAGCCTCTCGGCTATGGTCAATAAATATTATCTAAAATTTTAAATTAAGTTATATACTGCTTTTACTGAAATGTTGTTGTCCCGATTTACGAACAAATGCCATTATAAGGCTGTGGAAAATAATTTATATTCCTGTATAGTTTAGCGGCGATATAGCCATCAGCTCGGCTTTTACCTCGTTGCTTACATCGAGCTTGCTGATAAATTCGTGAATGGTTTTTTCATTCATTGCCTTGTTTGTACGTGTTAAGGCTTTCAGCGATTCGTAAGGATGCGGATAGCCTTCGCGCCGCAAGATGGTTTGAACAGCCTCTGCTACCACGGCCCATGTATTTTCAAGGTCGGCCTTTATACGTTCATCGTGCAGAATAAGTTTACGCAATCCCTTCAGCGTACTTTGCATGGCGATGATGCTGTGCCCCATGGGGACTCCGATATTACGAAGAACGGTAGAGTCGGTTAAATCGCGCTGAAGCCGGCTTACCGGCAGCTTGGTCGACAAAAACATCAGTATGGCATTGGCCATACCGAGGTTACCCTCCGAGTTTTCATAATCAATAGGGTTGACCTTATGAGGCATTGCGCTCGACCCTACTTCACCGGCCTTAATCTTTTGTTTGAAATAGTCCATGGAAATATACATCCAAAAGTCGCGGTCAAGGTCGATAATGATTGTATTGATACGGCGAATGCCGTCAAAAACAGCCGCCAGATAGTCGTAATTACTGATTTGCGTGGTCCACTGTTCGCGCTCCAGGCCCAGCTTGTCATGTACAAAACTGTTGCCAAAGGCACGCCAGTCGTACGACGGATAGGCTACATGGTGTGCATTAAAATTGCCCGTTGCCCCACCAAATTTTGCAGTGAGCTTTGAAGCCTTCAATGTTTTAAGCTGTTCGGTAAGCCGGTAAACATAAACCATTATTTCCTTACCCAAACGCGTAGGTGATGCGGGCTGACCATGGGTTTTGGCCAACATCGGCACATTTTCCCACTCGTCGGCATACTGCTGCAATTGGGCGATAAGTTCTTCAACCTGTGGATAATATACGTCGTGCAGGGCTTCTTTCAGCAACAACGGAGTTGCCGTGTTATTAATATCCTGCGAGGTTAAGCCAAAATGGATAAATTCTTTGTAAGCATCAAGCGTACCTATCTTGTCAAACTCCTCTTTCAGGAAATATTCAACAGCCTTAACATCATGGTTCGTAACCTTTTCGATGTCCTTTACACGCTGTGCACTCTGCCCGCCGAAATGGCGATAGATATTGCGCAAGCGTTCAAACAAACTGTGATCAAACTGTTTTAACTGAGGAAGCGGAAGCTCACAAAGGGCTATAAAGTACTCAATCTCGACCCGTACCCGATAGCGTATGAGCGCATATTCGGAAAAATAATCGGCCAGTGTTTGGGTTTTACTACGGTAACGGCCATCGACAGGAGAAATGGCTGTCAACAAATCGAGATTCATAAACGATACTATATGATGCTTTTTACGATATTGCAAAATTACAAATTATCTTCGATTTGCCATCCATTGCTCCTGAAAATTTAGGAGATAATAACAAAAAAATAAAGAAATGAAAGCAACAAAGTTTCGCCGTGATGATGTGCTGTAAAATAAAATAACATTATTTTAACACTTCACCACAGGGTGTTTTAGAGTGGGATATATAGCTTTTATACCCGCCTCCCCGGCATAAAGGAAGTGGCTGCACGGGCCATACGCACACGATTTCGGCACTTTTGTGCTGCCTTTACGATGTAATTGCAGAACGTTTACGGCGTAATCGCGATGCCTTTACATCGTAAAGACAATGCGATTACGCCGTAAAGACAAACAAATTGTGCCGTAAAGGCAAAAACACAAAATAGCGGGGAAAGACGCCTTATGATGGTACGATTTACAACCTACTGAATATCAGAACGTTATAAAAAGTGCTATATTTTCAGCATTTTTCAGACAAGATGCGTCCCCAACGAAAATATCGCATTCTCTGCACACTTATAGTAAAGTATTTTCGTTGGTTTTAACAAATTGTATTTCAATACGATTGTCAGCACCCGAAACGCATATTACAAATCTTTTTTCCTAAAAACGTGCAATGATAAGGCATAAGGCACCACTACCCACAACAGTAACAGCACTGCCGATACAACAATTCCGGCCGTAGCTCCAAGAAATTCCTTAAAGGCTGCACCCGAATATCCCATCATGGCATAAGCATCGAGCTGCATAATTACCTGAAAACGGGCAAGGTCGACAGGGTTTAACATCATCATTGCCATGAGGGGCTTTTCAACGGGCCACTCGCTCATCGCAAAGAGAAGATAAAGTAAAACGGCATCGTAAATCATGGTAAAAAGCAGCCATAGCAATATTGCCGCACCTATTCCCCGTGTTTTATCGACCGAGAGTGTAGCCGTAAGGAAGGCTGCCGACACAAAAATGAGTGTCAGCACACAGCCTGTAAGCAACAGAACAAGGCCCGTAACGGTACTGCTGTACAACAGAATAGGAATACCGGCACCCACTAAATAGGCCAGTAAAAGGCTGCCCGCAGTGCCCGCGTACAGACTTTTCCACACTTGCCTGCGCTGCACGGGCTGGCTGAGAAGGAGCACAATGAAAGCCCGTGAGTCGTAAAGGTATGTGACAGTATAAAGCAACGACATCAGGGGCACGATGAAAAGCGTGATATTCAATATCGTCAAGGCTCCCTTTGCCTCGTTATCTTGCAGAAGCAAAGAGGTCCAGGAGATAACCGCCAACAGCAGAAAATAGCAGATAACAACACGACTTTTGATGTTGTCGAGGCAAATAATGTTTATGATTTTTTTCATGACCTGCTATTTGTTTTTGTTATTTAAAAACGTCATGACGGCCTGCGTAACATCAGGCTGTCCGCTTTCGGCAAGCAGTTGCTCAACCGATTTGAAGAACAACACCCTGCCCTCGTCCATAAAAATAACGTGCGTTACAAGGCCATCCAGTTCGCTAAGGATATGCGACGTGATGAAAACGAGCTTTCCTGTTTCCTTTTTGATCTTGCGTTTCAGTATGTCGGCAGCAATGGGATCGAGGCTCGCCGTAGGCTCATCAAGGATAAGAATGTCAGGATTAAACAGGAAAGCCAGGGCCGCATTTACCTTTTGACTGGTACCTCCCGAAAGCGTTCCCGTGCGCTGACGTTCTATTGACGCAATATCAAAGTCGCAATAAAGTTCCTCGTCAAGCTGTTTGTTGCCACCTCTAACGCTTTTTATCGTTCTGAAAACTTCGCCCACGCTCATGTTTTCAGGGAAAGTGCTGTTCTGTTGCATAAAGCCTACCTGTTCGCGACAGGCAGGATTATCCTGCACATTGGCCCCATTGATAAGCACTTCGCCCGTTTGTGGGGTGACAAGGCCGAGGATACACTTCATCAATGTTGATTTGCCGCAGCCGTTAGGACCTACAAAAGCGATGTGCTGTCCGGCGTTGAGCTGCAGGTTTATGTCGTATAAGACGTGGCGATGCCCATACGATTTATTGAGATTTCGAATGGTAATCATACAGAAAATGGTTTCATTGACGGTATATGGTCAACATAATTGTCGGGTGTGATGGTAGGCAACAGTTTCTCGGTAGCGTCAAGAATATTCATCAAAAAGCTGCGGAAAAAGAGCAATACCGTCTCATTGCTCTCGGCTAACATGGAGAAAAGGCTCAACGGATGGTAAGGAACGTCGCCCGTTCCGTCCCTGTTGAGATCGTAACCCTCATAGTTATCCCAGTAGTTGCCATCAACAAAGTTATGATTATAGCTTACATTTGTAGTGAAATCGAACGTATTTCCCTGAAAATTATTCGCCCTTATAGTATCGTTATTACTGGCTGAAATAAGACGAATTCCCCAGCCATTATCACGTATTTCATTATGTTTGACTGCCAAATCTGAACCGCCATCAACCATCAGTCCGACTGTATTGCGCCGGAATTTGTTTCGCATGATATGGCTATACTGCAATTCTTTTATCAGCAAGCCATACGATGACGTGCCCTCGTTAAGCTCAAAAACATTATCGAGCATGGTTACATGATGGGCAAACATCACGGCTACACCGGCCTTGTTACGGCTGAAATAGTTTTGCTCATAAACGTTATAGTGGGAGAACATAAAGTGAAGGCCATAACGGTCACAGCCGCTGATGCGGTTGCGCGCAATGTGCGAATGGTCAACAAATTCAAGATAGATGCCGTCTCTGTTGTGTCCTATCTTGTTGTCGACGATGTTCATGCCTGTACTTTTCCAGCAATGGATGGCATTTCCCATCAGCGGATTGAAGGTAATATCGCTGGAAATGTCGTTACGGCTGACCGTACAGTCGGAGGCATTCTGAAGCATCAGGCTGAACTGATTGGCGCGGAACACGCAATTCCTGACCGTAACGCCATGGACATTCTGCCCATGAAGTCCGCAAAAATCAATATTAGAGGAACGTGCCGAGTTAATAATCTTCAGCCCTTCAACAGCTACGCCGTCCGCCTTCACCTCGACAACGTTTCCCTTACGGTCGCCATCGATGACCGGAAAGCCCACACCCTGAAGGGTGATACGACGTGTTA
>CALIIG010000047.1 GCA_938018155.1 uncultured Prevotella sp. | reverse complement strand
GGAGATGGCTACCGTCATGCTGTCATTAAGACTTGCACCGTCTCCTGTAAGGTTTGTGTTGATCGTGATATGGTTTATCACATTATCATCGAGCGAAACATTGCTGAATGTTACCATGGTACTGTCGTCTTTGGCGAGAGTTTCTGCAACTGTGGTGCTGGCAACAGGTGTGCCGTTCACTGTCAATTTAACGGGAACGTCGTGTATTGGCTTCTCTCCGTAGTTCTTAATATACGCTTTAACTTCAACAACAGGCTGCTTTTCTATCGTCTTTTGGGGCGATACGATGGCAGAAATACCTGCATCAGTATCAATGAGACGAGCCATATCGTTCGACAAGGCTGCTACCGAGGGGCCGTCAGGATACAGTGCTTCAATCTTGTATACGTAATGGCCTGAGGGCAACGATGTCCATTGTGCATCCTGATAAGTACACGTTGGCGATGTACCAAGGCTGTGCCACTGTCCCGATGCTGTGCTACGGTATACCTTATAAGATGGCGAATATAATGTATCAGTGGAGTCGGGGGGTAGTGTTGTACCGGGAATGCCTACGTGTGCAGATATGTTAAAGGCGTAGCTTGCATCGTAAGTGTAGCGTCCTTCTGCGTCAGTAAACTTCAGATTATTCTTGCCTTTCAATGCCGATCCCCACTTATAGTTGACGCCTATCGGGTCAGTTGATGCGTCTTTTACGTGTACACCCACCATGTATGTGGTGCCTTTCTTGATTTCTATCGGCGTATCGAACACCACATTTACCCAGCCCCCGTCGCGGCTTATGGCCGAAAGAGGAATGGCTTTTTGTGCAATACTTTTGTGATTTGTACGGTCACCCTCCCAAACATGTGCTGTAAATGTGCCAGAAACAGCTTGCAGATAGATGCGCATACCCATAAAACTCTGGCCCGTCATCATCGAATCGGTAACGTCTTTGGCGTCCCAAAGGTGAGCCACACAATAGTCATCGGCACTGTAATAGCTGTCTCCTGATGTTCCTGTCTGGATGTTAGAGGAACCTATTGTTGTCCATTGTATGCGACCTTTACGCGTATAGGGGTTTCTCCATGTAATGTTGAGCGTGTTGCCATCGGCCGATGTTTGTGCGTTAACAGCATATACAGGAATACGGCTGTAGTGCATAACGATGCTGCCTTTGTTTATGTTGGCCGTAGGGATAAAGGCCTCTGTGTAAACGTCGTAATTGGCCTTGCTGATGGTTAGCGTGTATTTTTTGCCGGCATAAAGTCCTGTAAGCTCGAAGCTGCCGTCGGCTTGTGTAGTGGTTTCAGCGTTGGCGTACCCCGTAACAGCCACTAAAGCCCCTGCCAGCGGGATGCCCTTGCCATTCGTTGCCACGCCACGACAGGTATAAACAGCCAGTTTAGTAAGTGGAATATTGAGATTGTTGGCAGCTTCCTCAATGGTAACGGCGTGGCTGTAATCGGCAAATCCTTCGGCCGAAACAGTGATGTTTTGTGCTCCTGACGGTACAAAGTCAAAACTGTAACTGCCATCCTCGGCAGTGGTGGTGGCAATTTGATAACCGGTAATTGCCACAGATGCTCCTGCAACAGGATGTCCCTCACTGTCGGTTACCTTGCCGTTGAGTGAACCTGTAAGTGTGGTTGTCATGACAAACCGTGTGTAAGGCACCTCCGATATAACGTCGCTGCTCTGTGGTAGTGTCGTTAAATCAATTTCAGCAGAGCCGGAAAGCAGCCTCGAACGGTTGGCATGCCGGGGCGTTTGTTCAACAAAGAAATGGTCGGCATAACGCCCTGTCTTGTTGATTCGTGCACCACATACCATTAATACAAGATTTTTGCCCTGATAATGATAGGACTGTGAGAAAGCAATATCAATGTCGTTCGACCCCCGGTTCATTGTTATGGTGCCGTCATACACCTTATTTAACTGAGCCGTTGGAATCCATCCTAACTTCAAATCAGCTTGATCGGTTTCACCAATATACACTTGAAGCGGGCGTGTAAGGTCAGTAGTCTGGCTGAATGCGTTCCTGAAAATAACGTGATTAATGGCTCCTTTCGCAAACTGCAGGTCGGCAGGGAAGTATATAGTTTGGCTAACGGTGCTCTTTGAATAGGCATCAACGGGCAGCCTGCTGTTGGTAAACTCGGATGTTGCCTGCATGCCCACAGTTAGTTCGGCCTGACTTCCTGAATAGGTAATGACGCTGTTTGCGCGTGTTTTCTCGCCTTTTCCGGCAGCGTTTGAGGCTGCAACCTCGTAGATAACGGTTTGCCCGTCGGCAATATCTTCGGTAAACGCGGTCTTCTCATAGTCTTCAGCCACGGTAGTTTGAACGCTACCTACGGTTTTGTACAGGCTGTATTTAAGGTGCTTAGGATTAATAAACCCTTTGTTTACGCCCGTTTCAGGAGCCGTCCACGTCAGTGTTACTTTGCCTTTATGAGGATCGGCCCTGAGATTTTTAACGGTAGCAGGTATATCTTCGCCCACATAAGTTTTGACAGTACGCAGTGCCGATTCGCCTTCAGTGGTGAAAACGCCTGCACTATACGTGTGAACGCCTGCTGAAACATGCTCATCGGTATAGGTCGTTGTTCCCTTAGGCAGGGTGGCTATCAGCGTGTTGTCGCGGTAAATATGCAGTTGATAATCGGTTAAATCGTCGCCAAGTCCGTCCTTTTGCGGGTTCGTCCAACTTAGTGTAGCTCGTAGTTCGCCGTTGTCGGCAGGCTTAACGGTGAAATTTCCCGCGCGCTGAGGCCCTTTTTTATTGTTAATTGTTACATTGTCGAGGGCCAGAGCATATCCCCCTTTCCCCGTATGGATGAAGGCAATATATATTTTTTGCCCGCTGAATTTCGACAGCGAACGCGTGAGTTTCTGGAAGTTTACCTCACCCTCATCGTTGCGAACGTCAATTGAGGCCAGCTTTTCGGTAAAGTCGTCAGGTTGGTTTCCTGTTGTCGATACCCTTACAACGAGCGAGTCGTGCGAGTCATTGTCCTCTTCTGCATAGAAGCATTCGAGCGTAAAAGCGTTGTTGGTGATGTTGATTTGTGGCGTAATGAGCCAGTTATCCTGCCGTGCATACTCCACAATGGGATATGCTTTGGGGTCGCTTGTGTACGATATTGCTACCAGCTTCCCGGCATGAACCTTCAGTCCCTGCCCTGCCGAGAGCCAGCCATGGTTGTCTCCATCGCGGTCGATAACGGTCCAGCCGACAGGTGGAAAGGCTGTATTTTCGAAACCCTCACTCATCATTGCCGATTGCGCACGGGCAAAATCGGGATGCCATAAAAGCATGATGAACAATATTAATAAGTAGATTTTTTTCATAAGCTTGATGTAATATAGATTCAACAATTCCCTGCAAAGATAATGTTTTTAATTTATTTTACAATGCAAAACGTTGGTTGTTTTACGTTTTGTTACCGTTTTGTGCGAATAAAACGCATTTTGTTACAAAATTATAGTCTGATATTACGAAAAAGAGTATTTTGTATATAGATTTTAAATTAATTTGCATAACTTTGCAATATCGCTGGTGACATCCTGCCATTGTGATGTTATTGTAACCGGAAGACAATATAAGAACTTGTTGAAAACCTTTAAATATTTATTGTATTATTTGCTTTATGATTAAAAAATGTATTGTAGGAATTGTGGCATTGGCGGCTGCACTCTCTGCGAGTGCACAACAAGTGGCTCATGGTTTCTTAATGGGAGACTACAATGGACGGTGTGGATTCGTCGACTTTAAGACGTCGGCACCCTGCGATATGCGGATAACGCACCCAACATCCATCTATAATTATATGCCTTCAGCGATGGAAAAGGTTGGAAATACGCTTTACGCCTCGGCCCTTAAGTACGATGCCATCGGCATGTTGTTGCAGTATGGCTTCGGAATTATTGAGCCATCGACATATAAATTCAAGCCCATCAGGCTGGCTGATGGCGGTGACGGCGGACAGCGTATTGCGGATATGACTTACGATAACACCACGCACACCATGTATGCACTGGCTGAAGACAAGGTGAATGAGGATGGAGAGTTCAAACTTACCACCACAAGTCTGCATATCGTAGACCTGAATACCGGCAAACTTACAAAGGTAGGCAGTGCCGGTCAGCTCACAGCCATTGACGGATATAACCGCAGGGTAGAGACCATTCTGCTTACCCTGGCCTGCAACAGCAGGGGAGAACTGTATGCAATGTCCGATTTACGCCAGTTCTATAAGATTGACAAGTATACCGGAAAGGCCACACAGATTGGCAAACAGCACAGAAATGTGATTTACAATCTGTTCCAGTCGATGGCCTTTAGCCCTGATGACAAACTTTATCATGCACGTGCACGCTGGCACGATGTGCTGGACAGCGTGAATGTTTCAACCGGCATCCCTACGCCCATTGACACGATTGCGCACGAAAGTGCGAACATTTCTGGAGTTTATTTCGACGGGAAACCCTACGCCGGCAACCATCCCCGCACCTTGTTATCGCTTACGGCCCTGCCCGATGCTGCCGAACATCATACGGTTCACCTGCAATGGCTGCTCCCCTCTAAGAACGAAGACGGCAGTTCTGTCGGCACAATCAGCGAAGTAAGAGTGTATCGTCTTGGGCACAATACGCCCATAGCTGTGCTCCCTGGCGATGCCATTGAGTATACTGACAACCATTGCGACGACGGAATAAGCACGTATGAGGTGCAGACGGTTAACGCAGGCGGCCTTAGTTCGCCCGCTACTGTGACCATCCGTCACGGCTACGACCAGGTGCAAAAGGTCGATACGGTGATCTGTTCAAATCCTGAAAACGGAAAGTTTGTTACCATTTCGTGGACTCGTCCCACCAAAACCGTGCATGGCGGATATGCTGATTTCAGCCACATCACGTTTAATGTGTACCGGCTTAATGGCGAGGGCTACGTGCAAATAGCGCAGAACGTTACCGACACGGTGTACAAAGATACCCTCGACAGGCCCGGAAGGTACATGTATGTAGTGGAGCCTGTCAGTGGCGGCGTGAAAGGAATTGGCGCAAGTAACGCTTCTATTGTAACCTATATTGAATCTAAAGTGCACGAAATTCCATATTATACGGGCTTTGAAACGGGCGACGACACCAACGAATGGCTGATTATTAACAACCACACCAACACGTCATTGGGCTGGCGTATCGGCACAAGCAAAAGTCAGGCATTTAAGGGAAGGTATGCTATGGCACACGGATGGGGCAAATCGGAGCCGCTGCACGACTGGCTTATATCGCCTGCTCTCCACATCGAAGCGGGGCAATATCAGCTTGCTTACATGCGCAAGGCCCAGAGATGGGGGCAGACAGGCTACAAAGTTCTGTTGGGAACGGCACAGCGCGACACCACAACTTTCAGGAAGGAACTGCAGAAAGTAGAAAACTTCAAGGGCTCTGGCAACTGGGAAAAGGTAACAACCTGCTTCACTGTTGATACGGAAGGCGTTTACTATCTGGGCCTTTTCGCCACGACAAAAGACGTTGCCGACTTCCTCATTGACAGCGTAACAATAACCCGAAAAACCGCCGACGGTGTGCAAACGCTCCATAGCGGTCGCGCAATTACAACAGCCATCTACGACGTTAACGGTCTCCGGCTCACGGTTAACAACCTTTATGCCCTCAAACCAGGCCTGTACATGGTAGTTACTACCGATGAAAAGGGGCAGCGAACGGTGCGTAAATTTGTCAGGAAATAACCGTCGTCCGTTACACCTTATATAATATATAGTGAAAGCGGATTGGAGAAACCCTTCTTCAATCCGCTTTTTTGTGGCAGGCAATTTGTTTTTGCCGTGTAAGCAATCTGTCCGTTTATTACCGGGAGCACACTATTCGCTTCTATCCTTTATGCCCATAAAGCCCAACCTGCCCGCTATTCTCTCACGATGTAACTGCCGCTGGCCTGATGGGTTGCCAGTATAAGCACCTCGGCTATCTGTACGTGTTCGGGAGCCGATGCGGCGTAAAGGGCTACGTCAGCAATATCATCTGGTGTAAGCGGTTTGATGCCTTTGTACACCGATGCCGCCCTTTCGGTATCGCCATGAAAGCGCACGTTGCTGAAATTGGTTTCAACAAGGCCCGGCTTCAGGTTCGTTACGCGCACCCTGGTATGGGCTACGTCAATGCGCAATCCGTCGGTAAGGGCTTTCACGGCCGCCTTTGTGGCACAATAAACATTGCCTCCGGCGTATGCCGCATCGCCGGCCACACTGCCGATATTAATCACATGGCCATGATTATGCTGCACCATTTCGGGTACAACAAGGCGTGTAACGTTCAACAATCCTTTGATGTTGGTATCAATCATACGGTCCCAATCGTCGAAGTTGCCTTTGTATTCGGGTTCTAATCCCTGTGCCAGTCCGGCATTGTTAATCAGTACATCAATGGGTTTCCAGTCGGCATGTATGCGCTCAATGGCCAGTTTCACCTGCTCACGGTTGCATACATCTACGCCCATGGGCATTATTTCGCCCTGCATTTGCAGGTTCAGACGGGTTAGTTTTTCCTTGTTGCGCCCCCAGGCTATTACGCGATAGCCTGCCTCGCCAAACTTCATGGCACAGGCTTTACCTATGCCACTCGTTGCGCCTGTTATTAAAACGGTTTTCATGTTCGGTATGATTTAAATATGACTATAAACTTGTTTTGCACCGATAAAGATAGGAAATAAAAGTAAAAAAATAAAAAATTAAAGAATTAAAAGATTAAAACTATTGTACGATGAGGGCGAAAGGTATTTATGAATATGGCATAACAGAAGTGGGATTATATTATATCGCTTAGTTCTTTATTGGCCATGCTCATCGTTTGGCGGCCGCCGTACGCGCGTACGACGGCCGTCGGACGTGTTGTGTGACGGCTGTCAACAGCGTTGCTGACGGTCGTCGAACGATGAGCTTTGTTGCATAACGGTGCTGGCATAAGGCAACAGCCTGCCCACGGTTTAAAAGATAAAGAAAGTAAAAAAGCATGTAAGAGTAAGAGAAATATCGTATTTTTACAAGAAAATAGAGTTTATGCGTAAAATAGGGATAGCTTTTATTGCGGCACTTTGCATGGCTTCGTGCGTGTCAACACAAACGGCCGGGCGGCGTGCCGGCGGGCACAGGGAGCTGCAACAACGGGTATACGACGATATTAACAGCCGGCACTTCAAAATTGAATTTGACTATGTGATGCCCCATAGCATGCCTGCACGCTACCTTACAACAACCTATTCGCTGAGCGTTAACGGCGACAGTATTGACAGTTACCTGCCTTATTTTGGCGTGGCTTACCGCTCGAAGTTTCCCGACGACACGCAAAGTCCGCTGATTTTTCAGGGTCATGCCACGGGCTTTTCTATTTCACAATATAAGAAAGACGGCCGCCGCATAACGTTTAATGTAAAGAACGGCGACGAGCTTCTGGGCTACGACCTGATTGTTTTCGACAACGGCCGTGCATCGTTGAATGTGCAAAGCAGCGACCGTGAGGGCATCGACTTCTCGGGTAACGTCAGTTTGCCGGCCTCTGTACGGAAATGAGGTCC
>CALIIG010000046.1 GCA_938018155.1 uncultured Prevotella sp. | reverse complement strand
CCCACGACCTCCGGATTATGAATCCGACGCTCTAACCAGCTGAGCTATCCCGCCAACAGTGCTTTTTGTAAAGCGAATGCAAAGATATGGCTTTATTTTTATTTTACCAAATGTTTGGCTTCCTTTTTCTATTTGCCAGGCATATTTTGGATAAGATGACGGGCTTATGGGGTTATAATTTGTCATTTTAAGGCGAATGGTTTATCATCATAAGGCATAACTTGCTTTTTTGTTGGTGGGAACAGGTGCGCAGAATAGCAAAGTTGTTAGTTGTTTGGTATGAATAATAGGGACGATTACAAAGTAAAGGTACCGCTTAAAAGCGGTACCTTTATCATTTTTCCATACTTCTTTGTGAACAAAAAGTAAGATATTTGTTACATATTACTATTTCTGCAGTAGTTTTTTACCGCCTGAAATAACAACGCCACGGTAGCTGTGGGTTACACGTTGCCCCGACGTGTTGTAGCGTTCGCGTAACCGACTGACAGTCGTTGCGGCCTTTATACCATCGGCTAAGCTGCTTGTAGTATATAGACCAACGGCTTCAGCCGGCTCACCATCAACGATAACGCGCCCCAATAATGAAGCAATGCCGGTAGTAGTATTGACATCATATAAATCGCCTGTGCCAGTTTCGCCTGCATGTGCCCACAGTAAGCGGCCACTTTTCTTGTCGAATGTCATCGACTGGAAATAGCGGACGTCGGCAACCCCCGTGCTTCCTATGCACTCTTCGTTGAAGAAAAGGCCTATCCGTTCAATCTTATACAGATCACCGTCACGCGTAATACCGTACATTTCACCCAGTTTATTGATGGCAAAAGCATGATAGGGATGGTTAAGTTCGGCCAGCATGGTAAGAGTTCCCAAGGCTGCATCAACGGAGGCCAGTACGGTTTTGGTGGTCAATGTGTCTGCGGCGATGCAGTAAATACGACCTTGTGTGGCGTCGTAATCCATGTCGAGGACGAAATCTTTCGTTGTTCTTGCCTCGGCAGGAGCCCAGCTGATGGTGTCGAGAATGAGGTATTGTTGTGGTATCGACTGCCATGTGGTAGAGAATCCATGGAATTTATTGTTTACCAAACAGCCGGCCGAGACGATCGTTTCGTTTGGCGTTACACTGTGTTTCAGCGTGGTTGCTTCCGGGTTATTGGTGTTGATGACAACAGGTCCTGCGTTACCGAAGACGTCCCAACGAAAGGCATGCAGT
>CALIIG010000045.1 GCA_938018155.1 uncultured Prevotella sp. | reverse complement strand
CAATTTCGGAATATACATTTAGAAACATCGGAATATACATTTAGAAACATCGGAATGTACATCTAACAATTGTGGAATGTATATTTAGCAACGTAACGATGTAAAGGCAACTCTAATTGCTCTATTAAATTGAAAAACGGAACAGTTAGCCCGTATAAACCGAAGAATTAGAACCAAAAATTCGCTAAGTATATCGCCAAGTTAAGTTTAATATTTATATTTGCAAGAGAATGATCATTAACCGAAAGTAGAATGGGTGAGGATAGGATGCAAAAGAAAAATGAGTATGATTGTTCCCCCTGTTTTATCATTCATACCACAAGCCTGTATTGTACAGAAGTGCAGGTTTAGCTTGGAAAGACTCTTCATGAATAATGTATATTGAAATCTCAACAGCTATTTTGGTCTGATTCATCAAATACAACGTAGATAAAATGTAGGGAGTTCCTCTTCTTATTTTATAATTAAATAACATACTATATGGAACTATTAACAGAACAAAATCAAATTGATGTCTTACGCGAAAAGTGTAATCATGCGAAGCATAGGATATGGATCGCGTCACCCTATATTGGTGTTTTGAAGAATATTCGTAAAATTATCGGGGGAAGATGGCTGCTCCCGTCTGTCGATTGTAGAATTTTGACCGACATTGACTTAGGTTTTATCCGCCCCGATACCTTTGATGAGTTTATCCAAAACCAAGTTGAAATACGCAGTTTAAATAGCATCCACGCAAAGATTTATATTGTTGATGATTGGTGTCTCGTCACATCGGCTAATCTTACAGGGGCAGCATTCTTGGGCAGATACGAAATGGGGTTTGCAACAAATGAAGTTAAAGAAGTAGAGGCAACGTATAATCGGTGGTGGTCAATGGCAACCCGAGTTTCTGCATTAACCAATAGACTTTTGAAGTCGCTTGTTGACTATCAGGATGCCCATTCGTTTAAGATGAAGTTTAAAGCCCAGCCTTATGTTAGTGTTAGGCAAGATAAGTATGATGCTAAATGTGAACAATACAGAGAATTTGCCCAGTTATATGTCCAGTTAACGGGGAGAAATCAGCAAATGGTCAATGATGGCTTTACATTATTACAAGAGGTTGATTATTTGTTTAACTTTTTATATAATGGGTATAAAGGTAAGTCTTCTAAAGGTCAAAAGGTAACTGTGCAGCGTTCTGCTTCACAAAGAGAAAAGATTATTACAACATATTTCAAAAAAATGTGTAATTATTATGTTGATAACCCGGAACTTTGGAGATTAGCTAGGACAAGAACGATTAGGAGAATATTATCGCCTAAGAATATAAATCAATTAGAATGGAAAGATGCGAAAGAGGTAATCAAATGCCTTCACTGCTTAAGCAGTTACCCCATAAACCGCACAAAGTTCCTGAATCCTAAAAATAATTCAATTAATACCATACGCGATTGTTGGAACAAACTTTTGCATACGGGCGACATTGATTGGGCTAAAATAAAGTATGTAAACGATTCTTTGTGTAATTTTGGACTATCGAGTATCTACGAATTAATTGGTTGGTACTATCCAGATAAGTATCCTTTAATGAATAATAACTCCGATTGTGGTATGCGTTTCTTTGGTTATACAATATAATTAAGTTAAGCTATTATATGATTTAAATCTGTTTTGTCGTAGATTCACATTCATAAGTTTTATGTGAGAAAACCTAAGATTATTTTTATAACTCTGGAAATGAAAAGTAAAACAGCCCTGCAATTATTCCTGTTATGCCTTGAGATTACTATATTTTCTCAATGCACACGAGTAGATATGGAGGATAGTGGAATACAGAAAACAGCCATTCTTAAGCACAATTATATTGCCATTGCAACTAAAGATAATCTTCCGGGCAGGGTTGAAGTGCAGTATAGCGTGGTGGGGAGCGATGGTAAAAACGAGGTAAAGACACAGATACTTTCTACCCCCTGCCTGATAGGAGGTGAAGAAGTTGCAGTAGTTTACGATAGCATTGTAGGTAAACAGTCAGGTAAAACATCTTTCAGCCAGCTTGTTTTAAAGCGGAATTATGGAGAGCAGGGTGCTGATTTCCTTTCAATAACGAACCAGTCTTCATCGGTTATAGAATATGCAGTAATAGGTAACCAGCCTTTTACATTCTACCCGATGGCAGAATTAATGCGCTTTCATCATTTTACCAATATTGAAGAGATAGATAAGGGCAGGGTTGTTAAGGAGTGTCCTACGCCCGTTTCTCGCAATGGTGTGCCTGTTCTGTATTTGTTACGACCGGACCTTTCTCCTTTTAGTTATTTCTATGCCATGCTAAGCGTTGGGAAATGTGAGGATAATCGGCTGACATCAGTTTCGGAAACGTATGCGAAAAAAATAGAATTGAACCGGCCGGTACTTTCTATTCGTGAGATTATTGACCTTTACAAAACGGAGTATGACCATGGAAATACGCTTTTTACAGACTATGAAGACTATGATTCGAAATGCAAAAATAACAGAGGTTTATCTCATTTGAGTATGAAACACTATGGTGAAATTCAGTCCTCTCAGGTCTTAAGAAATTCTGGTCAGATATGGTTTGTTAATACAACATTGGGCATAAGAGGGCTTGATACTTATATGATACATCAGTAACTATTCCCTTCTTCTTATGCTTTTTCTTTTATATCTTTGCAGATAAATGAAAGTATTTACGCATTATTTCAAAGACGGGGCAACAGGTATTGAGTGTCGTTGGCGTACCATTCTGCAGTTAGGCGACAGCTGGAACAGCATAGGCTGTGTGTATATGAAGAACCCGGGTTCGTCGATTTATCAGGAAATTGGCGATGATGGCAGCCCTGTTGCCATTACCAATGCCAACACTCTTTCGCATTTAAAGGCGTTTATGCACGAAACGAATAACGATGCCTGGTATGAATTTCGCGCTGATTCAACCATGTATGCCACAGAAGCCTTATTTAAGGAGTATGCAGCTTATCATCGTCAACCCGCTGAAGGCATTATACAGGTGTTTAATTTGTTCAATGTCAGGGATGCAGACCTTAGAAAAGCCCAGGGTAAACTGATTGATTCGTTGCACGAAAAGACATTCACTATTGACGAAGACGTGCAGTGTTTAAAGGGTCCGGTATATATAGGCTGGGGCAATTTGTGGAAAGACAAGCTTCATAGGCCGAATGCAGAAAAGGTGTTAGTGGCTTGTAAAACGTTATGCAACTATATTGATACAGATCATATTGGGAAAAATATCTACTATCATCCGCAATATTTAATGCTTTACGGCAAGAACAAAGAGAAAGTGATTAAGCATAAACAATATTTTTTTGAAAACCGTATTCTGGCAGAGAAATAGGAGTTGCCAGTTGCATATTTTGAACAAGTATGTTGTCATACCATCGCCGTAATGGTGTAATTTATTCTGAAAATTTGAGGAAATGAAGAATTTTGCTGCAATTGATTTTGAGACTGCCAACTTTGAACGCACAAGCATATGCAGTGTAGGCGTGGTTATTTATCGTGATGGCAGGAAGACAGATGAGTTTTATTCGCTTATCAAACCAGAACCAGAGTATTACAATTATAAGTGTTCCCAGGTTCATGGTTTGTGTATGGAAGATACGATGTCGGCACCGGTGTTTCCCGATGTTTGGCGTAAGATTGAGCCTTTGATAGCCGGTTTGCCATTGGTTGCACATAATAAAGCCTTTGACGAAAGCTGTTTGAAGGCCGTTTTCCACTGCTATCAGATGGATTATCCCGACTATGATTTTCATTGTACACTCATACAGTCGCGCCGGGTATGGCCCGAGGGCCGGCACAATTTAGACGTGATAGCCGCGCGTTGTGGCTATAATCTTACGGCTCACCATCATGCTCTGGCCGATGCAGAGGCCTGTGGGGCGATAGCTTTGAGGATATTGTAGTGGGCGAACAGAATGAAGATGGATATAATAAGGTGGTTGAAATCGGGTTTTATTAGGCTCCGCCGCATGCCTCGTACGCGTGGTTTCGGCGTACAGTCGCCGTCGGCGTATCGCTTTTTGCGCGATGTGGTTTCATCGAAAGGCCGTTACGCCGTTGCTGATATGCCAACCGGAACAAATGAAGCAAGCGAAAGGAACCGGCTCAGGCTGTTTCAATTCTATGCCCGTGTGGCCAATTTTACACAGGCAAAGCATTGGTTTGTTAGTGAAAAACTGGCATCTGACATATTGAGAGTGAATGTTTGTGCGGGATGTAGGGCAGCGGTGGTGTCGCCGGTATTGGATGATAGTGGAGTTTATGTGGTTGACATAACCGAAGCACATACCATAGAAGAGATCCTGAATCAGGCTTCAGCGTCAAGTATACTGATGATAGAAGGTATTCATCGTTCTGCTATCGCTCGCGAAAACTGGCAGCAGATTATGGCCGACAAGCGCATAGGTGTATGTTTCGACCTGTATGAGGCA
>CALIIG010000044.1 GCA_938018155.1 uncultured Prevotella sp. | reverse complement strand
TTGAAACTCCACCTAATAATAACAGTATAAAATCGGGCGTACCTGCCAAACGTAGCAAGTATTTCTTCTTGCCTGCCATGGGTAGTTATAACGACAAGGGGACCTTCAGAGAGTTCGGAAGCATAGGACGATATTGGACGAGTACACCATATCCTTACAATTCAAAGATTTCTTTCAGTCTCTATTTTAAGTCTAATGATGTTGTTGTAAGCAATACGATAGAGAGACCCAACGGTTTACGATTGTGGACCTCTGAATAACCTTCTTCTACATTATATGTAACAACAAGTGTGTGATCTGTCCGGAGAACTCTCCCGACAAAGCCACACACTTGTCGTTAATTTCGGGATATATCAATGATTTGAGCTTAATAAGTAGGCCTGGCAATAAAGATAACAAACAGCATAGAACAGATTCTTGCTTAGACCAGATTAAGACGGCATTAAGCATTAAGTGATAAGAACTTTCCATGCTTGGATAATCTGTCAGAAAAGGGCAGCATACGAACCTATCTTCACATAAAAAATAAGGGACCGCAAACTCGAATTGGAGATGCGGTCCCTTAACTGCGTTAGTATGTTATGAAAAATTTGAGAGAATAGAAGCTTCACAGCTTCGTTGTTTTTGTTTTACTAAACATGATTTTATAGAGAAAGCATAGAAATATTCATCATTGTAATGGCCTTCGGATTTTGCTTTTCCAGCACTATCTTACTGGGCCTTTTTGGTGGGTATTGCCATACTTTGCTGTATGGTATCAACCTTTGCACTGTCGTCCATAGCCACCGAAGTACCCAAATTTAGCTCGGGCTTGTAATAGCCATCATAGCTGCTTATAGGGTCTTTATGCTGGCGTGCAAACGGCACTTGTATGGCATTGCCGAGCGTAAGCATAATAGCTACCACGGCTGCAGCCTTAAACAGTGGCTTTAAACGCTGTGGCATGGTAATAACATGCGCTTTAACGGGTTCTGTTTTCTCAATAGAAGCCATTAGCTTCTCGTCGAAATCATCGCCAAGTACATTCAGTTCGGCATCCTGTTCAGCGTATGTAAACAGGGCCTTGTAGCGCATAAGTTCGGCTGGTATAGCCTCCTGACTGAAGAATGCACGTAATATGCTCTCCTCTTCTACGGAAGTTTCGCAGCACCAATAGCGTTCCAATAACTGATTAATGTATTTATAGTCCATTGTTTTCTTGTTTCTATTGTTACGACGAATGTTAATAAAGAAAGTTACATGACATTTTTATTTTAACAACCATTAAGAATAACTTGGATTCTACAAAGGTAGAATCACTGTTTTAAAAAAGAAAGAAGGGGTTGTCAATGTTTCTTTTCGAAGCTGTCGAGCTTCTCAAAACGCTGCTTGACAGCCTGGCGACCGCGAAAGATATTCACCTTAACCTGCTCTTCTGTTATACCTAAAATAAGGGCAATATCTTTGTAGGTTTTGCCCTCAAAGTCGCGCAACTGAATACAACTACGTTGTTTTTCGGGCAGACTGTCAACGATTTGCCGCACCATATTCATCTGATCGTTGACAATAGTTTGGCGGGAAGGATCGTTGGAGGAATCCATCTGGTCGGCTCCTCTTTCGTCTAACGTTTTGTTTTGGTTATCATGCCGCTTAATACTGTCGAGCGAAAGGTTTCGGCATACTGTAAAGCAGAATGCCTCAATATTGTCAATCTGGTCCCAGCTATCGCGCATGTTCCACACCTTTATAAGCGTTTCCTGCACAATATCCTCGGCTTCAGCCGTGTTGAGCGTGATGCGAAGGGCAAGACGATACAGCTGATTTTTCAGTGGAAGAATATCTGTACGGAAGTTGAGCATGGGCTGATGTGGAATAAAATAAAACTTTGCGGGGCGGGCAAAACGGTAGTTGCCCGTCCGAAAAAAACAATAAAGACTACTCTAAATAAGTGTATCCGTAAAGCCCTGAGCGGTAATTGCTGAGGAATTCCTTGCCTTCTTCGAGCGAGAGTTTGCCCTCTTTAACGCTCTTTGTCACCCATTGTTCTATCTGCCGAACCAGTTTTTTGGGATTGTACTGGACGTATTCGAGCACCTCTTCAACCGTTTCGCCATCAATAATCTGGTCAATATGGTAAGTGTCGTCTTTGATAGAGATGTGGGCTGCATTCGTATCGCCGAAGAGATTATGCATATCTCCAAGTATTTCCTGATAAGCACCGACGAGGAAAACGCCAATATAATAGGGCTCGCTCTTTCGCAATGCATGCACGGGGAGGACGTTGGAGAGTGTTCCTCCTGCCACAAAATTCGCGATTTTACCGTCCGAATCGCAGGTAATATCCTGCAAGGTGCAATTGCGTGACGGGCGTTCGTCGAGGCGTTGCAAGGGCATAATGGGGAAGAGCTGGTCGATACCCCAGCAGTCGGGCAGGCTTTGGAAGAGCGAAAAATTGCAGAAATACTTGTCGGCAAGGAGCTTGTCGAGACCTCTTAACTCGTCGGGGATATGCTTCATATTGCGTGTAAGGCCGTTGATTTCGTGACAAACGCTCCAGTACATCGCTTCTATCTCTGCACGTGTCTTTAAGTTAATCATGCCGTGTGCGAAGAGATCGAGACTGTCTTCGCGTATTTGCTCGGCGTCATGCCAGTCTTCGAGCATGGTCTTTGGCGTAAGATTACACCATATTTCATACAAATCCTTCACTAATTTATGGTCGGCAGGCTTCGCCTCAAACTCCTCAGGCATCACAGGTAACGATGCCGCGCCAAGCACATCGAGCACAAGAACCGAGTGGTGAGCGGCCAGAGAGCGTCCACTTTCGGTAATGATGTTGGGATGAGGAATGCCATTTCGGTTGGCCACATCGGTGAAAGAGTAGACACAATCGTTAATATACTCTTGTATAGAATAGTTTACAGAGCTCTCCGAATTGCTTGAACGGGTGCCGTCATAGTCCACACCAAGTCCGCCTCCACAGTCTACATACTCGATGTTATAACCCATTTTCCGAAGGTTTACATAATATTGTCCTGCTTCGGTAAGGGCGTTTTGGATACGGCGTATTTTTGTAATCTGGCTGCCAATATGAAAGTGAATGAGCTTCACACAATCGTGTAAGCCTACCTCATCCAGCTTATCAAATGCCTGCAACAGCTCGGAAGAGGTAAGCCCGAACTTCGATGCATCGCCACCACTCTCGGCCCATTTACCCGAGCCTGAAGAAGCAAGTTTGATACGAATGCCCAAATTGGGTTTTACTTTTAAGCGTTTTGCAGCTTTGGCAATGACGTCAATTTCATTGAGTTTTTCAACAACGAGGAAAATATGCTTGCCTAATTTCTGCGCAAGCATGGCCAGTTCGATATAATTTTCGTCCTTATAACCGTTGCAGATTATGAGGGAATCGCTCTTGCATTGCACTGCAATGACGGCATGTAATTCGGGTTTTGAGCCAGCCTCCAAACCTAAATTAAACTTACGTCCGTGCGAAATGATTTCGTCAACAACGGGTTGCATCTGATTCACTTTGACGGGATAGATGATAAAACTTTCCCCTTTGTAGTTGTATTCCTTAGCGGCTTTCTTAAAGCATGAAGCCATTTTTTCGATTCGATTGTCCAGAATGTCGGGAAAACGAAGCAATACAGGTGTCGTGACGTCGCGTAAAGCCAGCTCGTCTATAATCTGACGAATATCTATTTTAACGTTGTTTTTGCTGGGGTTTACATAAACATTACCATTCTCGTTAATGCCAAAATAAGATGTTCCCCACCCGTTTATATTGTAGAGTTCTTTAGAATCTTCAATAGTCCATTTCTTCATTTGTCAGCTTTCTCTTCTAAATGCTTTATATGTTAAACCGTATCACCGGCAGTTATATTCTGAATCATCTGAAGTTATATTCCCAATTGGGCACGAATTTGCGATACGGTTATCCTTACTTTTTCGTAATTATCCATCAGCGATACATCTATGATATGACGGGCTTTGCCATAAAAGTTTTCGCGTTGAGCCAGCTGTTCGCTAATGAACAGTTCTACTTCTTCGTGCGTTTTATTCAGCAAGAGCGGACGAATAGTCTTGCCCATCCTCAAATGTGCAGAAAGAATATCGGGCCTGCATTTCAGATAAATGCTCTCACCCTGTTGGTTAATATAATCAATATTGTCGAAAAAGCAGGGAGTTCCTCCTCCGCAGCTAATGATAACATTCTCAAATTCGGCCACCTCATGGAGCATATTGCGTTCGATTTTGCGAAAACCCTCCTCGCCTTTTTCATTAAAAATCTGATGAATGCTTTTGTGCATTCTGTTCTCAATGTACCAATCGAGATCGTAAAAAGGAAGTTTAAGCTCACGGGAAAGCACCTTGCCGACGGTAGTTTTACCCGATCCCATATAGCCTATAAGGATTATTCGCGATGGCATCATTTTCTACCTCTCCTGGGCCTGGGCTCAGGTGCGTTCTTAATGATGTCCATACATTCGGCATATTCCATATTACCGGCCAGGGCTTTCTCCTGTAATTTCTTGTCTATATGGTAGTTTTTCCCATCGTATGACAGGTAAGGGCCGTAGCGTCCCTTTAATAATTCCAGCTTCGAATCTTCGTCAAACGATTTAATGTGCCGCTCTTTTTCCTGCTTTCGTTTGCCTTCTATCAAATCAATGGCAGCGTCAAGACTGACCGTCATCGGGTCAATGCCCTTAGGAAGTGACACATATTTCTTGTTGTGTAAGACGTAAGGGCCAAACCTTCCCACACCTACACTAACCTCCAATCCTTCGTAATCACCCAGTGTGCGTGGCAGTTTAAAAAGCTCCAAAGCCTCATCAAGGGTGATGGTTTCAATGCTCTTATCCTTTGGTAACTGTGAAAAGCGCGGTTTTTCCTGATCATCTGCCGAACCAATCTGTACGACAGGGCCAAACCTTCCTATCTTTACATATACTGGTTTACCCGTCTTTGGATCGGTGCCAAGCTCACGTTCTCCAGCCTTATGCTCCGATCTTTGCTGGATAACCTGCTCTACAACGGGATCGAATTTATTGTCAAACTTACGCATCATTTCCCTCCATTCTTCCTTTCCCTCGGCTATTTGGTCGAACAGGCTTTCTACTTTTGCAGTGAAATTAAAGTCCATGATGTCGGGGAAATTCTTTTGAAGGAAATCATTAACCACAATACCTATGTCGGTAGGCAGCAGTTTTCCTTTCTCTGAGCCAGCCATTTCTTTCTTGTTACGCGTGGTAATAGCGTTTCCTTTCAGCGTATTGATAACATAAGAACGCTCTTCCCCCTTTCGGTCACCTTTCTGAACGTATTCACGTTGCTGAATAGTTGAGATGATTGGAGCATATGTTGACGGGCGTCCTATGCCCAATTCTTCCATCTTATGCACCAAACTGGCTTCAGTATAGCGTACCGGTCCCTGTGAGAAACGCTCAGTCGACACGATTTCTGCGCGCTCTAATTCATCGTTAATATGAAGTACTGGTAACGTGTATGCTTCATCTTGTCCCGCAGATAATTCCTCATCCATCGACTCACGGTATACTTTTAGGAATCCGTCAAAGACGATAACTTCACCATTTGCCACAAATTTCTCTTCAACTCCATCAATGTCAATAGTAACCGTTGTTTTCTCAATCAGTGCATCTGCCATCTGTGAGGCAATGGTTCGCTTCCATATCAGGTCGTAAAGACGGTGCTCCTGGCTTGTCCATTCCTGCCCTTCGGTATTGGCAAATGTAGGTCGAATAGCTTCGTGTGCTTCCTGTGCGCCCTTGGAATGTGTATGAAACTTACGCGGATTACTATATTCTGCACCGTAATCTTCGACGATTTCCTTCTTACAAGCATTAATAGCAAGCGATGAAAGATTGACACTATCGGTACGCATGTACGTAATACGCCCGCTCTCATAAAGGCGTTGAGCCACCATCATTGTTTGAGAAACGGTGAACCCGAGCTTACGTGCAGCTTCCTGCTGAAGGGTTGAAGTGGTGAAAGGTGGTGCCGGAACGCGCTTTAAAGGCTTCTTTACAATGTTGTCAACTACGAAAGAAGCATTCTTGCATTTCTCCAAAAAGGCCAGAGCGTCATCATGTCTGTTAAAACGCTTGTCAAGCTCAGCTTTAACCTCTTTGCGGCTACCGTCAGCACCTGTTACAAAGAATGTGGCATTGATACGATAATAGGGCTCGCTCTTAAACGATTGAATTTCACGCTCACGCTCAACTATAAGCTTAACGGCTACGCTTTGAACGCGCCCCGCTGACAAAGCAGGTTTAACCTTACGCCAAAGTACAGGTGAAAGTTTAAAGCCAACCAGGCGATCAAGAATGCGCCTTGCCTGCTGGGCATTTACCAAGTCCATATCAAGATGCCGGGGCTTTTCTATAGCCTCTAAAATTGCAGGCTTTGTTATTTCGTGGAATACAATTCTGCTGGTTTTAGCCTCATCAAGACCCAATACCTCACAAATATGCCAGCTTATAGCCTCTCCTTCGCGGTCTTCATCAGATGCAAGCCATATCTTTTTTGCAGCCTTGGCATTCTTTTTCAGCTCTGCAACAATTTTCTTCTTTTCCTCAGGTATCACATAATACGGTTCAAGGGTCGCCTCGTCTATGCTTAATTCCTTCTTCTTTAAATCACGAATATGACCAT
>CALIIG010000043.1 GCA_938018155.1 uncultured Prevotella sp. | reverse complement strand
GGCCTGTTCCGTGCATGAAATTAAGGCCTTTTCGCCACATTGGCTCACGTGCAAGGGCATCGATTTGCGTGCCGCAGGCCCCCGATGGGAACTTAGCCAGCTCTAATTGTATATGTCCTTTCAGCACCAGTGTGTAAATCTCGCGCTGCTCCTGGGTAAGCGGGCCGAGGGCTATGGTGCGTGTAATGTCGGTGGTTCCGTCCTGATATTGGGCTCCGCTGTCAAGCAAAAGGAAGCCCTTTGGCTCTAAAGGCACGTCTGTTTCGGGCGTAGCCTCGTAATGAACAATGGCACCGTGGGCCTCGTAACCGGCTATCGTGTCGAAGCTGATATCGCGAAAAAGCGGCTGTTCCATACGCAGAGACGTCAGCTTCGCGGCGATACTTACCTCCGTTTCCTGCCCTGTCGCAACGGCTGTCTGCAGCCATCGCAGAAACTTTACCATGGCAACGCCGTCGCGTATCATCGCACGGCGGAAGCCTTCAACCTCAATTTCGTTCTTAACAGCCTTCATAGCCGGAACAGGCGACGATGTACGGATTACCTCTTGCACACGTACCTGATGGTAAAGCGTGTAGGAAGTTTCGTACGGATCAAGCAGAATGTTATACTCGTCATAGTGGCGAAGAGCCTCTTTAATGCCATTGTAAGGAGCTGTTTCTACCCCCTGAGCAGCCAAATAAGAGCTTACTTCGGGTGTGAGCTTACCGGGATTGACGAACAAGATGGTTGTATTCTGACTGATTAACAGGTAGGAAACAAATACCGGATTGCAATGAACGTCGCTGCCCCGCAGATTCAACGTCCAGGCAATATCGTCGAGAGCCGACACCAGCATTCCGTCGGCGTGTTGCGAACGTAGTGCCTTCCTGATACGTGACAGCTTTGAAACCGTTGTTTCGCCAGCATATTCAAGGGGCCGTACCTCTATTTGGGTTGCAGGAACAGGGGGGCGGTTTTTCCAAATAACGGTCAAAGGGTCGAAATTGGTGCGCACCGTGATACCCCCTTGCCGACGTAAAGAGGCTATAAGTGCCTCCACATCGGCCACCGTATTCACCATACCGTCAATGCCTAACTGTGCTCCATGAATATTGCCAAGCACGTTACCCAACCATTCGGCCATCGTAGGCGTGCCGGCAATACGCTCACGCATCAGCTTAATTCCGGTGCCATCAAGCTGTTCGCCGGCCGCAAGGAAGTAACGACTATCAGTCCAAAGGGCAGCCTCGTGCATGGTAACGACTACCGTTCCTGCCGAGCCCGTGAAGCCTGTAAGCCATTCACGCCCCTTCCAATGGTCGGGAACATACTCACTATTATGCGGATCAGTGCTTGGAAATACAAAAGCATCAAGATGCTCGCGCTGCATAATCTCACGCAAATTACGTAGTCGTTGTGCTGTTTCTTCTTTCATATCATTAATATTTACTTTCATTTAGAAATTTAAATTGCTAAACCGACTTAGCAAAGATACGTCTTTTAAGAATATACAACAAATTAAAATGGGCGCAAATAAACCTATGTATTCTTTTTTTGTTAACTTTGCAATGCTGAGGGTTAAGCACGTTATCGCGCCATGCTGACAGCGTATTTTGAACTAAATTCAAACATTTCTTAAACATATTACGTAGCTATGAAGTATTTAACAAACGAAAAACTGCTTATCGTCGGTGCCGGCGGTATGATTGGATCTAACATGGTACAGACCGCCCTTTCGCTCGGTCTTACTCCTAACATCTGCCTGTATGACATCTTCGAACCGGGCGTACACGGAGTGTTCGACGAAATGGAGCAGTGCGCTTTCCCTGGTGCAAACCTCTCTTATTACGCACCAGCTGTTGAGGATATGAACAATCCTGAGAAAGTAGCAGAGGCTGCGAAGAAAGCCTTTACTGGCGCAAAGTATATTATTTCTTCGGGTGGAGCACCACGTAAAGACGGTATGACCCGTGAGGATTTGCTGAAAGGCAACTGCAAAATTGCTGCTGACTTCGGCGAAAACATCAAGAAATACTGCCCCGATGTGAAGCACGTTGTTGTTATTTTCAACCCTGCTGATGTTACTGCACTTACTGCTCTTATCCACTCAGGCCTGAAACCTAATCAGCTTACTTCGCTTGCTGCATTGGATTCGACCCGTTTACAGCAAGCTCTTGCACACGAATTTGGTGTACAGCAGGACAAGGTTACCGGTGCTCACACCTTTGGTGGCCATGGCGAACAGATGGCCGTATTTGCCTCGCAGGTAAAAATTGACGGCAAACCCCTCGCAGAAATGGGTCTGTCGCCAGAACGCTGGGCTGAGATTAAGCAAATAACCACACAGGGTGGCTCACGTATTATCAAGCTCCGTGGCCGCAGCTCGTTCCAGAGTCCTGCCTATAACGCAGTGAAAATGATTGAGGCAGCTATGGGCGGTGAGAAGTTTACGTTGCCCGCTGGTTGCTATGCCAACCTGCCCGGACTGGGTATTAAGGACGTGATGATGGCACTGCCTACAACCATTGACGCTACGGGTGTTCACTACACAGAGCCTAATGGCACAAAGGAAGAGATGGAAGACCTGCAGAAGTCGTACAAACACCTCTGCGATATGCGTCAGGAAGTAATCAACTTAGGCATTGTACCTCCAGTTGATAAGTGGAAAGACGACAACGCTAACCTTTAATAAGGTTATCGCTTAAAAGTTATAAAATACAGTCCGGAGCCTTTACAGGCTTCGGACTTATTTGTTTAACCTGCCTACACCTTTATTATAATAGTATATGGATAAGACCGAAAGAGGGCATAATTTGGCATAGATTTTGTGTGTTATACAATATCATTAGTTTTCATCATAGATTATTTTTATGGATACAATACACGATTTGACGTTTGGTGGAGAGCGTCCTCTCTTTGGCGCACACGACGTAAAGCTCGAGAATATAACCATTACCGACGGCGAGTCGGGAATAAAATGCTGTCGGAATATTGAATGCCACGACAGTAAATTTTACGGTAAATACCCATGGTGGCACGTTGATCACAGCCTCATCACAAGCTGTTACTTTGCAGAAGGCAGCCGTTCGGCTATATGGTATAGCAACGATATGGTGATGAAAGACTGTATAATTGATGGCCCGAAATTCTTTAGAGAGATGAAGAATCTGGAGCTGGAGAATGTGAAAATAAACGATGCCGATGAAACCTTTTGGCGTGTTGACGGACTGAAACTGAAAAACGTTGAACTGCATCAGGGCACATACCCGTTTATGTTTTCGAGTAATATCTACGTTGACGGGCTTATATCTGATGCCAAATATGTTTTTCAATACTGTAAAAATGTAGAGATTCATCATGCCAAAATTGTTACGAAGGACGCCTTTTGGGAGTGTGACAACGTAACAATATACGATTCAGACCTCGACGGTGAGTTCCTGGCATGGCACTCTAAGAACATAAAGCTGGTTCGATGCTATATTGCAGGCGAGCAGCCTGTTTGCTATGCCGATAACATAACGCTCGAAAATTGTACCTTTGACAAGGCTTGTGACCGTGCCTTTGAAGACTGCACCAACATCAATGCCAACATTAACGGTGCAATTACCAATATTAAAAACCCTGTCTCAGGGACTATTATCGCTGACGAAATAGGCTCGATTACATACGATGAGTATGCAAAAGGACACGATTGTAAGATTATGAAACGTGAATAACAGGCTATGAGTATTTTTGACAAACAGATTAACCGGCGTGGATCGGGGTCGTATAAATGGGATGAAATAAAAGAAGACGGCGTTATTCCATTGTGGGTTGCCGATATGGATTTTGAAGCATCGCCCGCCATCAAAAAGGCTCTTACACGGAGAGTAGAACACGGTGTGTTTGGATATACAGAGGTAGACGAGGGCTATTACGATGCCATTGTATCATGGCAACGGCGTCGTCACCGGTGGAATATTGAACGTAACTGGATTCTATACACCAGTGGCGTAGTGCCTGCGGTTAGTTGTAGTATAAAAGCCCTGACGTTACCAGGTGACAAGGTGGTTGTAATGACTCCGGTTTATAACTGTTTTTTCTCATCGATTCGCAATCAGGGGTGCGAGATTGCCGAAAGCAAGCTGATTAGAAAAGGCGATTCTTACATCATTGACTGGGACGATTTTGAACGTCAATGCCGTGATGAACGTACAACCGTATTCCTGCTTTGCAACCCCCATAATCCCGTGGGCCGATTGTGGACACGCAACGAATTGGAACGAATAGGAGAAATATGCCGATGCCATGGTGTTAAGGTTATATCGGATGAAATACATTGTGAGCTTACCATGCCCGGCCAAACGTTTATTCCTTTTGCAGCTGTCAACGAGGGAAACCAGAATGTTTCGGTAACCCTTAGTTCACCGTCAAAGGCCTTTAATACTGCCGGACTGCAGAATGCCTATCTGATTTGTAGCGACAAAGAGATGCGACGCCGGATAAATCGTGTAATTAACATATACGAAGTATGCGATGTGAATCCATTCGGTGTGGAAGGATTAAAGGCCGCCTATAATGAAAGCGAAGAGTGGTTAGACGAGTTAAGAGGGTATATTCAGGAGAATTATAATCTGCTTAAGGATACCTTTGCTGAACAATTACCACAAGTTGAGGTAATAAAATCAGAGGCAACCTACCTGGCCTGGGTTGATATTAGCAAGACCGGACTTACAAGTGACAAGGCCACTACAAAACTTTTGCACGAAGGAAAAGTTTTCGTGAATAGTGGAACATTATATGGAAAAGAAGCAGGAGAAGGCTATTTGCGTATCAATTTGGCCTGTCCGAGAGCCACTTTAAAGGAAGGTTTACGACGCATGATTGGCGTTTTGAAAAAATAAGAAACAATAATCCCCCGAAAACACAATGCTTTCAGGGGATTGTTGTTGATATATTACAAATTAATTTCTTGCAGTATTTTATCTGTTGCACCTGATAAACCGGCAACAAACTGGCCAGCCTTATGACCGGCTTCCGCAAGTGCACGGTCGTCTTGCCGGAATTGAGACATCACCTTTTCAAAACTTTCGTTATCGGTTATCTCAAATCCTCCGCCGGCTTTCAGCAGGCCTTGCGCCTCTCTAAAATGCTTATTGTTCGGGCCAAATATAACAGGGATGTCCCAAACAGCCGCTTCAAGTACGTTGTGAATGCCCACACCGAAACCGCCTCCTACATAAGAGACATCGGCATAATGATAAATACTCGACAACAAACCGAAACAATCGATAATGATGCACTCTGCATTACGTGCATCATTTTCATTAGCTTGCGTATAACGTACGGCTTTAAGCTTTACCCTCTGTAATATTTGTTCTAAATGTTCTTTGCTGATAACATGTGGTGCAATAATCAGTTTCCACTGCGGATGACGATTGAAATAATCGATAAATACATCTTCATCAGGAGACCATGACGAGCCCGCTACAAAAACTTTAGGCTTTTCTTTTAAAGTGTTATCATCAGTATTTGGCTTGTTTCCTTCAATAAAGGCTTCTATTAAAGGAAGTTTTTTTGATACCTTTTTAATCTCTAAGACACGGTCAAAACGTGTATCTCCTACCACGCTTACATTGTTAAGTCCTACCCGATGCAAAAGTTTTCGGCTTTCTTCGTTCTGTACAAAGAAATGGCTTATACAATGAAGGACGCGTCCATATTGTTTGCCATACCATTTAAAAAACACCTGATCAGGACGGAATATACTTGAAACACTGTACACGGGCACGCTACGGCTCTTCAGAATATGCAAGTAATTGTACCAAAATTCATACTTAATGAAGAACACCATCGACGGATTGACAATGTCTAAAAAGCGTTGTGCGTTACACTTTGTGTCGAGAGGTAAATAACAACAGATGTCAGCACCGGCATAATCCTTACGAACTTCATAACCCGATGGGGAGAAAAAGGTCAGCAATATCTTGTATGCAGGATGCTCTTCACGAATACGTTCCATCAAAGGAAGTCCTTGTTCGAATTCTCCAAGGGAAGCTGCATGAAACCAAACATATTGGGCTTTGGGGTCTATCTTCTCTTGAAGAACACGGAATGCATCGTGTTCGCCATTCCACATTTTCTTAACCTTCTCGCTAAAATGGGATACAACCCACACGCCAAAAGCATAAAGATACATCAAGATATTGTACATGAGCTTATCTTCTTCTCGGAATCTCTAAAACCATACGATTATGCCTGTCCCAAAACCTGTATGGCTTTCTTCAAGCGACGGATAGTTTCATCCTTACCCAAAAAAGCAGAGATATCGAACATACCTGGTCCTTTGCCAATCCCGACGAGAGCAAGGCGGAAAGCATTCATCACATCACCCATTTTATAACCCTTATCAGTAATCCATTTTTCGACAATGGGTTCCTGACCTTCAATCGAGAAATCGTCAATATTCTCAAGAACTTCGCAAAGCTCCGTCATCTGTTGGGAAGAATATTCTTTCCAACGCTTCTTCACGGTCTTGGCATCATATTCAGTGGGGGCGATGAAAAAGAACGAACACAACGGCCAAAGATCTTTCACAAAACTTACACGATCCTTCATCATACTGACAACCTTCTGCACACGTTCAAAAATTTCTTCCACACCGTTATTGGCTACAATGCGAGCAAATAGGCGTGCA
>CALIIG010000042.1 GCA_938018155.1 uncultured Prevotella sp. | reverse complement strand
AGACGTGTAGTGCAACCAGCGTCCTTAGTGCGCATAATGGACGTTGATGCCGCTTTTGCTGCAAGTGTAAAACGCTGGTGGGGCTCGTTCGGTGAGAGCTACGGGTTCTATCTTCAGGGCAATTCGGTTTACCGTTTCGATTATTATGAGATGACCAGCTTTCGGCCATCGCTGGCGCAAAACATCATAACCTTTGGCAGTGAATATGAGGTTGTCGACGTTTTGCCGCAAATAACAGGGTCGGGTTTGCGCGATGAAGACTATCTTACAGTGGCTTTACTGTATAACAGAGCGAAGAAAACGTCATCACTTTGTGTCTTCAACACCGTGTCGGGAGCACTTATTCGTCAGTATACCGATATGATACCGGGCCGCGTTGTATGGCTTGGCAAGTGCCTTTAACAACGGCTTGGGGAAAGGATAACATTTTATATTACACACAAAAACAAGTTTAATTAAACCCATGCGTATGAAATTGAAATCATTACTCTTATGTACATTCATCGGCCTTTCGTCACTCGCACAGGCCGAAACGGTTCATGTAACAACGGCAGGAAGCCTGAAAACACTTGTCGATACTACGGCACGTGTTATAGACGACCTCACACTTACGGGCAGTGTAAACCGCAGCGACCTGCGCTATCTTCGCAATCATGTGAAAAAGCTCAACCTAAAGGATGTTACCATAGCCGAAGAAACTGTGGGCAAGGTGCTTTATCCTGATAACGTTATGCCCGACAGCGTATTTATCGGAGACAAGGTTTTGTCGAGCATTGTTTTGCCATCGGGCATTGTTGAAATTGGTAAATGCGCGTTTAATGAGGTGAGAGGCGCGGCCTTTACAGTTGATTTCTCAAACTGTAAGCACCTGCAAACTATACGTAACAATGCTTTTAGCGAGAGCAATTTGCAAGAAGTAAACCTCGATGGCCTCACTGCGTTGCAGACAATAGATGCTTATGCCTTTTATTGGACAGATATTAAGCGCATATCTCTTGCGGGTTGTTTGTCGCTGATTATGCTGGGCGAGCGTGCTTTTTGCAATAATTATTTCGTGACAAGCGTCAATCTTAAAGGCTGTACATCGCTGCAATCGGTGGGCAACCGCGCTTTCCTGAATATCGGAAAACAATCGAAGGATGCCGGCACGCTTGACTTTAGCGAGACGGCTATCGAAAGTTTTGATGAAAGCAGTTTACAAAGTTCGTGGGTAAAAACGGTTATTTTCCCGGCCACATTAAAAACAATTAGCGCAAAAGCCTTGTATCTTTCAAAGGCGGCTAACCTTAAATTTCTGGGCGATGTGCCTCCAACGTTTGGCACTCAATGGATGTCAGATTCGGCTTTAAAGCATGTAAATATTACCGTCCCTGCCGGTAAGGTAAAGGCTTATGCCGATGCTTTCGGCCTTTCGGGAGCTGATGCGAAGAACCTTGCCGATGCCAACGGTGCTACGTTGGGTATAAACAGTGTTTCTGCTGCCACAGCTTCAGCACAAAAACGTTACAACATGGCAGGCCAGCGTGTGGGTAACGGGTATAGGGGTATTGTGATTGAGAACGGTAAAAAGGTTGTTCGATAATGCCGGCAAAATTGTAAAATAACCGCCATTTGTGGCGTATTAATGAATAATGCCATGCTAAACCGTCAGGGTTTGGCATGGCATTGTGCTTTGACAGGAGGGTATGGTTCGTACTTTTGCTATGTTAGGTTCGTTGTCCGACGGCCGTCAGC
>CALIIG010000041.1 GCA_938018155.1 uncultured Prevotella sp. | reverse complement strand
GTTTGCAAAATTATTTACTGTGGAGCAGTTGTCCACTAAGCAAATCGAGGGGAACGCGGAATAAGAAACCGAAGGATGGGAATTTTCAGCCTAACAGCCTATTTCAGAGCGAATTTCCTTGATTTTCCACCTGTCCATTCTTACCCTTGCAGGGGTTACGAATAGGAGACGGAACGCTGTCACTGTTTGGCATAAAGACCGTACACGGTTGGCATTACGCTGCTACCAAAAGCCCTTTTAAGTCTTTGATTGATAACGTTATCGTTACATTTTTCCGTTTTTCAGATTTTATATGTACTTTTGCGGGGGTTAAACTTAATCAATTAAGAACAATTATGAGACGCCTTGCATTTGTTTTCCTTCTCTTAATGGTGATGGCTTGTGGCCATGCACAGAAAAGAGAGTTCAGAGGAGCCTGGATACAGACTGTGAATGGACAGTTTTCGGGTATGTCGCGTGATGCTATGCAAAAGAATTTGTTGCATCAGCTGGATGTTTTACAACAGGACGGTGTAAATGCTATTATCTTTCAGGTCAGACCAGAATGTGATGCACTTTATGAAAGCAAGTTAGAACCCTGGAGTCGTTATTTAACAGGGCGGCAGGGTGAAGCTCCCAATCCATACTGGGACCCGTTGGCATGGATGGTCGACCAGTGCCATAAACGAGGAATAGAACTTCATGCCTGGCTGAATCCATATCGTGCAAAGACAGCGTCAACGAAAGTATTGTCTGATAAGCACATTGCTTCTCAATATCCTCAAAATTGTTTCCCTTATGCCGGACAACTGATTCTAAACCCTGCATTGCAAGAAAATCGCGACTTTATATGTCGTGTTGCCGACGATATTGTTAGCCGTTATGACATTGACGGACTCCATATTGATGATTATTTCTATCCTTATCCTGCTGCAGGTGTGGAGATTCCCGATAAAGATTATTTCCGGTCGGACCCCCGGGGATTCAATAATATCGACGACTGGAGGCGCGATAATGTAAATATTTTTATTAAACAGCTTGGAGAAACTGTACATAAACGTAAACCGTGGGTTAAGTTTGGTGTATCTCCTTTCGGCATTTATCGTAATCAACGGTCTGACCCAAAGAACGGGTCTGCAACCAACGGGTTACAGAATTATGATGATTTATATGCCGATGTGTTGTTATGGGTGAATAATGGATGGATTGATTATTGCGTGCCTCAGCTTTATTGGGAGATAGGCAATAAGGCTGCTGATTATGAAACACTTTTCAAATGGTGGGATAAATTTGCTTCAAACCGACCATTATTTATAGGTGAAAGTGTAGACCGTACGGTGAAATTTGCCGATGTTAATAATGCGAATATCAATCAAATGCCAGCAAAGTTTAAACTTCATCAGCAGGCCAAACACGTCAATGGGACAGTTTTATGGTATTCTAAGGTCGTAGTTGATAATTTAGGAAATTATGGAGAGGCACTCCGCACGTCGTATTGGAAAAATCCTGCCTTGCAACCCCTGATGCCATTTATTGATTCTAAGGCCCCTAAGAAGCCACGTAAATTAATGGATGTGGTAGTAGATGGCAATAGAATGCTATTCTGGACAGCTCCCAAAGGGAAGGCGTGGAATGACGTTGCAACAAAATATGTTGTTTACCGCTTTAATAATAATGAGCAAATAAACCTGAAGGACCCTTCGAAGATTGTTACAATAACCTATGACAACTTTTGTAAATTGCCATGTATTGATGGTAAAACAAAGTCGGTTTATGTTGTAACAGCTCTCGATCGAATGTCAAATGAGAGCAAGGGAAAGAAGAAAAAGCTAAAACTTTAAGCTCTTTAGCGGTAAGTAATAAGATGTGTTCCATATCCTGTCTTGCAAACAAGGATATGGAACACAACCGTTTTTATCGAATCAAATGATATTTATATAAAAGCCTTAATTGTGCTGTCAGCCTATTTCATAAGGTTATCGAAGAAGTTTTCCAAGTCGTCTTCGAGTCCCTCCATTAAATTACTGTCAGCTATAACCGTATCATCGTCGGCCACATATAGTTCTGTAATATTTACCTCGTCTTCGTCTTCGAGCACAAAACTATAAGGTTTCAAAATTCCAAGATGATCGAGAGTGTTGTACATTAGCCTTGCTACCTGTCGCATTATAGATGTAACATCGTTGTAAAAGTCGTCATCTTTGTTTTCAATCCAATCGTCAATTACACATCGTGTAATCTCTTTCCCATCATCATCGTATGCTCTTAGCTCGCCGCTATCCTGACTAACACGTATATGAATGTCAGTTAAAGCCGTGACTTCCTCTTGATTGGGATACTTCTGGGCAACCTTATTAAAGAATCGCTCAATTTGTTGTGTAGACAGGTTAGATGCTTCCATATATACAAATAGGTTTCTTTTGCAAATATAAGATATTAAAATGAGCACGACAATCTTTTCTTTATTTTTCTTCTATTTGCTTTAAAACATTTGCGATATATTGGAAAAAGCGTTAACTTTGCTACATACATAATCATATAATCTATATTTTTTCTGGAAATGAAACATACAATTCTTGTAACAGGAGGTATGGGATTCATAGGATCACATACGGCAGTTGAGTTGATGGAAGCGGGGTATAACGTCGTTATTGTCGACGACTTGTCAAACTCGAATATTAAAGTTTTAGAAGGCATAAAGAAAATAACAGGTGTTGCTCCTGCTTTCGAACAGATTGACTTAAAGGATAAAGATGCCACACAAAAGGTGTTTGAGAAGTATCCTGAAATAGATGGAATTATTCATTTTGCAGCAAGCAAAGCAGTTGGTGAGAGCGTAAAGGAACCCCTTTTATATTATCGTAATAATGTGGTTTCGCTTATTAATCTTCTGGAACTCATGCCACAATATCATGTAAAGGGGATTATTTTCTCATCGAGTTGTACTGTTTATGGACAGCCTTTACCTGTGAATCTTCCCGTTACAGAAGAAGCACCACATCAAAAGGCAACCTCTCCCTATGGTAATACCAAAGAGATTAATGAGCAAATTATTTATGATTATATTCATAGTGGTGCTCCTTTGAAGAGTATAATTTTGCGTTATTTTAATCCTATAGGTGCGCATCCGTCTGCATTGATAGGCGAATTGCCTAATGGAGTGCCTAATAATCTTATTCCTTATGTAACACAAACGGCGATGGGCATTCGTAAGGAGCTTACTATTTTTGGCAACGATTATAATACACCTGACGGTACATGTATCCGCGATTACATTTATGTTGTAGACCTTGCCAAAGCACATGTTACGGCAATGCGTCGCGTTTTGGATGACATGGAATCGCCGGCACTCGACTATTTCAACATAGGGACAGGCAAAGGTAATTCAACACTTGAGATAGTTAAGACCTTTGAGCATGCAACTGGTGTTAAAGTGAACTGGAAATATGGTCCTCGTCGCGAAGGAGATATTGAGAAAATATGGGGCGATTGTACAAAGGCTAATTCTGTTTTAGGCTGGAAGGCGGAAACTCCATTAAGTGATGTGCTGGCAAGTGCATGGAAATGGCAACAGAAATTGCGCGAAGACGGTGTTATGTAGACATTTTATTTTGATGCAATTGTTTTTTAACTAAGTTATGATGCCAGCATAAAACAGGTGTATAGAAAGTTGAAGAAATAAACGACATTATTGTTGTATAAGTATCACATTGAGGTCTTGGAAATGTCTTGAGACCTCTTTTTATGGCACTTTATTGCAATATAATTACAGGATAATGATGTAGTTTCGGTAAAATATCGTAATTTTGCAACCGCTGTCACGAGTTGATGGCATAAATTCAAACCTTTATAAACGTTATTTAAACAAAATGGCAACAAAAATTAGATTACAGCGCGGTGGTCACAAAGGGTATGCTTTTTATAGCATTGTGATTGCTGATGTAAGAGCTCCACGCGATGGTAAGTTTACAGAAAAGATTGGTACTTATAACCCTAACACCAATCCTGCAACCGTAGATTTGAATTTTGAGCGTGCACTTTATTGGGTAGAGACTGGTGCTCAGCCTACCGACACTGTTCGTAATATTCTTAAAGGCGAAGGCGTCTATATGATGAAGCATCTTCGTGGCGGTGTAAAGAAAGGTGCTTTTGACGAGGCAGCTTGCCAGCAGAAGTTTGAAGCATGGAAGGCTTCTAAAGATCAGAAGCTGACAGCTGAGAAGAATGCGTTAACCAAAACTCGCCAGGAGGCAGCCGCCAAAGCTTTAGACGCAGAAAAGAAAGTCAATGAAACTCTTGCAAAGAAGGTAGCAGAGAAGAAAGCTGCCGAAGCAGCTGCAAAGGCCGAAGCCGAGGCTGCAAAGGCTGCTGAAACAGCAGAAAGCGAAGCTCCTGCTGAAAATGCAGAGCCTGCTGAAGCTTAAGATATTACTTACTCAGCTTAAAAGAAAACCGCAGTAATCGTTCGATTGCTGCGGTTTTTTAATGTCGGAAGTACTTAAATATTATAATGGCATATCATTTGCTATTAAGTTTCTGTAAGATATTATTAAAAAGAGAATTTAAATATGGCATTTATTGATTATTATAAAATTTTAGGCGTAAGCAAAGATATACCGCAAGATGAGGTGCGTGCTGCATACAGAAAACGTGCCAAGCAGTTCCATCCCGACCTTCATCCCGATGATCCTAAGGCAAAGGCAAAGTTTCAGGCCTTAAGTGAGGCTTACGATGTAATTGGTGATCCTGAGAAACGCCGTAAGTATGACCAATATGGAGAGCATTGGCGCGAGGCAGGGGCAGCCGGAGCAGGTGCCGGTGGCACTGGCAGTTACCAATGGAGTTCGTCTGATGGTGCCCCCTTTGAGAACTTCGACTTCTCTGGTTTTGAAGGTGGAGGAGGCTTTTCGAGTTTCTTCCAGGACCTTTTCGGGAATATGGGAGGCCGTCGCCGGGCGCGCCGATACCAGGAAGCACCACAAGATCCTGTCGACATGAATGCCAAAGTTGATATTGATATGTATACCGCTTTGCTTGGTGGGGATATTATTATTCAATTGAGCGATGGCAGCAAACTGAAACTAAAGGTTAAGCCCGAAACCCAACCAGGAACAAAAGTACGGTTAAGAGGTAAGGGTTACGGCATGAATAACGGAACAAAGGGCGACCTTATTATAACGTATAATGTGAAACTTCCTGACCATCTTTCAGAACGGCAGCAAGAACTATTGCGGGAAATGCAAAGGTCGTAATTGTGCCTTTGTAACCTTCCTGACTAACTTGTGTTGATGTGTGCCGTTAACGCGTAATATTATATTAAGGAGAACAGTTGAATAACTCTGCATGTTCCAATAGCAAGTCAATAGCAAGTGAAAATTTATGCACAGCATCGCTTCCAACATTTATTTGCATTTTATTTGGCTGTTTTAAAATAACGTCGTATCTTTGCGCCCGTGAAGAGTTTAGCAGTTACATATCAGGGCTTTGGCAGATTGCAGAGAATGGCAGGCGATGCTGCATCGTGTTCTCTGAACGAATACAGAAATAAAGCCATTGCTTTCCTGAAAACAAATGAGAAAAAGATGGTAAATTATTTGGCAGTTCCAAATAATTTATGTACTCTCTCTCTCTCTCTCTCT